>JBGSTN010001081.1:0-2785 GCA_041736455.1 Burkholderiaceae bacterium
GCCGATACCTGCCACCGGCCGCCAGGGAAAGTCGCTGTCACGCGTTTCCGGGATGACCGTGCCCAGGCCGGGCGACGCCCAGAGCAGGAAGCCGCCTTCCGAGACTGCGACGATCGGCTCGCTGGCGGGCGTGACCTTGGCACCTGGCGCGCCACCCAACTCGCTGATCGACAACGCGCAATGGTCGGCGTCGGCGGCGCAAGTCGTGAAGAAACCTTCGACGGTCAGATCGATCCGCTCGGCTTCACTGTCGATGACGAGATCGTCGTCGACCCGCCGCACCGTTGCATTGACAGCAACGATGCCGCCGTCGTCGTTGATCAGTCTGAAGCGCTGTCCGGGACCGGCGGCGAAGCGGGTTGGTCCGCCCGAGATTGGCAACCGTTGAACTGCGCCGTCCGGCGCGACGATCTCGATACTCAGGCCCATTATTTCCCCTGTTCCCCGACTGTCCCGGGACACCATCGAGCCGGCCTGCACCCTGCAATCGCGATCTGCCGTTCTTCTCACGGCGGCATGAGGCGTTGCAAAGCGTCGCCTTTCCCCTCTGAAAGAACGACACGGCTCTTGTGCGTCAGCGCGTTGTTGCGCATGATCATTCTATGGCGAACGGAGTCGGCGGCGTGAGCCCGGGCGCTGTCGCAATCTCGGCGAAGCGACCCGCTTCGTTCTTGACATTGTTAACAAGTGGGTCGAATCCCTTTCACCCATCTCGTTTGCCGCATACCCGGGAGACCGTCATGAGCGAATTGGCAGACTGGCCGTGGGCACGGCTGTGCGCGCATCGGGGCGCAGGGCGGCTGGCGCCGGAAAATACGCTCGCGGCGATGCGTCTGGGCGCGCAGCACGGGTGGAGGATGTTCGAGTTCGATGCGAAATTGGCCGGTGATGGCACCCCCATCCTGATGCACGACGACACGGTCGATCGAACCACCGATGGGCGCGGCAGAGTCGCGCAGGCATCGTTGAGCGACCTCATGAGGCTCGATGCGGGAAGTTGGCATTCGCGGATCTATGCGGGCGAGGGGGTGCCGACGCTGGCGCGTGTCGCCCGCTGGTTGCTGGCCAACGACTTTCTGGCCAACATCGAGATCAAGCCGTGTACCGGACGCGAGTTCGAGACGGGAGCCGCGGTTGCGCTGGAAGCCGACCTGCTGTTTCGTGATGCCGATGTCGCGCCGTTGCTGTCGTCGTTCTCCGAAAATGCACTGGAGGGCGCGCGCGAAGCGGCGCCCGATCTGCCACGCGCGTTGTTGTGCGACAGCCTGCCGGCCGATTGGTTGGCGCGCTGTCACGCGTTGGGTTGTGTGGCGATCGATCCGCATCATTCGTCGCTCGACGAGGCGCTGGTGGCACAGGCGCACGAGCGCGGTATGCGCGTGATGACCTACACGGTGAACGATCCTGAGCGGCTGGAGATGCTGCTCGAGTGGGGTGTCGATACCGTGATCTCCGACGCGGTGGACGTGATTCGCTTCGATCGTTGATTGACGGCGCACTATCCGAAGCGACCGTGTACGAACCAGCCGCGCTGGCGTTCGCGGTAGATCCAGAACAAGGTATTCGAGTCGTCTTCGGCGATGAAGTAGTCGCGTTCGATCAGATGGTTGTCCCACCAACCCGTTTCAATGCGTTCGGGACCAGCAACGACCGTGAGTGCGCTTTGCAGCCAGGGACGATTGTTGCGTTCCGACAGCGGCAGAGGGTCTCGCAGTAACCAGAGCGGACGCGGCAGCAACCCGGTACGCAGGCAGAAAGACTCGGCGCTGCGATGCTCGGCCTGATTGCCGTGGTTCCCTTGATCGCCCAGATCACTCAGCCTGTCGACTACCTGGATCCGGTAGGCAGCTTCAGGGCGATGATCCTGCGCCAGGTGCAAGCGTTGCACCTGGCCGCGTCCGAGCCGGACCTGCAATCTTTCGAGGAGTCGACCCAGATTCTCATGAGCAGCCTGACGATGTTCGATGAACAGTGACTCGCTGGTCGGAGCCAGCGATTGAATGCGTTCGCATTGCAGATGCAGCGTATGCACCGATGTGCGCAACTGCAAGATGTTGAGGCGCTCGCGCAGCAAGTCGCCCAGTCGTCGAGGATCGCGGCTTGCATCGGTCAGACGGACTGAAAGGCTCGTGCGCGGCGGCGTGTTGTGTTCGAGAATGAGGTCGAAACTGCGTACGCCTGCCTGCCGTGCAGCTAACCATCCTGCCAGTTCGGTGAGCAGGCGACGCGCTGCAAACAGCAGTGCTTCAGTGCGTTCGACATCGGCCATCAGTTCGATGCGGGCCTCGAATCGGGCAGGGGCGACAAAGAAATCGAGCACGCTGGCCTGAGTGCCCAACGCTGCATCGACCTCGAGCAGCAGAGCCTTGCCGAAGCGTCGTGCGAGCCCGGCGCGTGGCAGATCGAGGAGGTCGCCGAGCGTGTGGACGCCGATCGCCTGCAGTGCGCCGAGATGGCGTTGGGCCTGATCGAGCAGACGCACGGGTAATCGGGCGAGCCGTTCGGGCAAGGCTTCGAGGCTTTGCACGACATCGTTCGTCTTGTCGGCTGCCGGCACCATCGCAGGTTCGGCGACGGGCAGGGGGGTGCTGCTACGGGCAAGCAACCATGCACCGTGACAGGTCGGCGCGATGCCGATGCTCACCCGGTAGCCGAGTGCGAGCATTTGTCTGCGCAGGGTTGCGAGCATTTGATCGAGACCCCCGAACAACCGCAGACTCGCCGCCACTTCGAGCAGAAGACCGGCCAGACCTGGTGCGGGCATTGGCGAGCGGGTGGCGTCGAT
>JBGSTN010000001.1:0-2273 GCA_041736455.1 Burkholderiaceae bacterium
TGAATCCGCAGCATCCGCTCCAGGCCCACCGGCGGGCGTCCGCCCGCGCTGGTCGCCTTCGGGTAGTACGGCTCGATGACCGCTGCCAACTCCTTCCACGGCACCACCACATTCATCTCGGCCAAGAACTTCTCGCGCCGCGTCGGCTTGCGGTACCGCTCGAAGTCGTTGGCAGCCAGCGTCAGTTGCTTCTTCAACGTTCAACCTCACGCGATCTTCGTCTACCCGCGAGTTTACCGAGCGATACTCATCGTGACGACAGTTTTGCGGACCTTCCTTAGCAATGTCTTCCGGGTTCGCGGCTTCGACGTCTTGCGGCGCATGAGATCCGCAACGGCAATATCGATCTGCGTGTCGGGTGCGGAAGACAAGGCGGATTTGAAATACGGGAGATCGGCGATGCACGTCGAGCGCTGGGCGAATATCTTCTTGCCCTTGAGGTGCTTGATCAGCGGGTCGAATCCTGAGTCCTTGGAGATGATGTGAAAGAAGGCGGAGGGGTCTTCCTTCGAGAGAATCCCGATGTAGTACGCGATGTGAAAGTCGAGCGCGTTTTTCCCGGCGGCTTCGAGGGCCACATATTTGGCATTGCTTCCGAGGGACTGGATCGCTGACGCCAGCGCGACAGAAATCTTCGCCTGATTGGGGCCGAGAAACAGTTTGAGCTTGAATGGGCCATCCTTGAGCAGTTCGAGGTCCTTTGGTTGGACGTTCTCGAAGTCGACGAGGACGAAGTTCGTTCGCATGGGATGAAGATTCTTGACGTGTGGTTTCCGCGGCCGCGGCAAGTTCGGCAAAGGGGATTCGTTCTCGAAGCTCGTCGTTCTCTTCGCCTTGCACCGGCAGCAACAGTCGGCACTTCAAGCACAGCTCTGAGTGGATCATCTGTTCGATGCGATTGCCTCATGGACCCGACGAGCGGTGGCTTCAATGGGGATTGCCGCTTGACTGAATTGCCCGACGGCGATTCGGGCTGTCCCGGTGGCTCCACGGAACGGCCTGAATTGGGTCGGCCTTGACTGACGTACCGGCATCTTGTGCAACCGACTCGGGTCGAGGCCGACCAGGACGCGCCGCTCCCGGTCGCCAGATGACTACGCGACGACGGTGTCTCGTGACCCCTGCTGGCACCGACGATTCGGGTGCCGCTGCAAGCTCATCGACGGCGTCTGGTGGAGCGGGCCCGACGTCGTCACGATTTCCGATCAGCCGGGCCTCCGACTTCCATAAGTGCTCAGTCGTTGACACAACGCATGCTGTTGTCGTGCATCGCCGTCGCCTATCGACCGATGGGTGCACGGACGGATGCTACCCTCCGCGAATCCAATGCACTCGCCCGGAGGTCCGCTTCCCATGCTGCAAATCCGCATCCACGGTCGCGGTGGCCAGGGCGTCGTCACCGCCGCGGAGATGCTTTCCGTAGCCGCCTTCGAACAAGGCAGCTACGCCCAGGCCTTCCCCAGCTTCGGCAGCGAACGAACCGGCGCACCGGTGGTGGCCTTCTGCCGCATCGACACCAAGGACATCCGCCTGCGCGAACCGATTCTCGCGCCCGACGTGCTGATCGTGCTCGACCCGACGCTGCTGCACCAGGTCGACGTCTTCCAGGGCCTGAAACCCGACGGCTGGGTGCTGATCAACACGCGCAAGTCGTTCGATGAGCTCGGCCTGTCCGAAGTCGCCGCCCGCTTCCGCGCCGACCATTTCGCCACGGTCCCCGCCAGCGACATCGCGATGAAGCACCTGAAACGCCCGATCCCCAACGCCGTGCTGCTGGGCGGCATCGCCGCACTCGCCGGCATGGTGACGATCGAAGCCGTCGAACACGCGATCCGCCATACTTTCGACGGCCCCATCGCCGACGCCAACGTAGCCGCCGCCCACGAAGCATTCACCTACGTCCGCAACGACATCGAATCCCGCACCCAGCCCGCTACAACCACCCCAGAGGCCTGACATGACCATCAAACAGATCGAGGGCTCGAAGGCTGTCGCCGAAGCCGTGGGACTTTGCCATCCGGAAGTGATCTGCGCCTATCCGATCAGTCCGCAGACGCACATCGTCGAGGGCCTGGGCGAGTTGGTGAAAAGCGGCGCACTGCACCCCTGCGAGTTCATCAACGTCGAAAGCGAGTTCGCCGCGATGAGCGTGGCGATCGGTGCGAGCGCAGCCGGCGCCCGCAGCTACACCGCCACCGCGAGCCAAGGCCTGCTCTTCATGGCCGAGGCGGTCTACAACGCGAGCGGCCTGGGCCTGCCCATCGTGATGACGG
>JBGSTN010000042.1:0-2529 GCA_041736455.1 Burkholderiaceae bacterium
GCCACCGCGTCGTTCGACACCGTTTCCAGCGCGTGGGCGGTCGCCGGGCTCGCCGCCGATGCCGTGGCCCTGCGGCGATCCTTTCCCGCGTCATGAAGACGATCCGTGTGGTCCTGCGAATCGGCGGTTCGATCATCGAACGAGGCAGTGCCGAAAGCTGGCTGGGCCGAGCCATCGGACACGCGGGTACTCGCTCGATCCTGATCGTCTGCGGCGGCGGTTCGCTCGCCAACGCCGTCCGCCATCAGCAGGGTCGCTTGCGCTATCCCGATGCGGTCGCCCATCGGATGGCGATCCTGGCGATGCAGCAGAACGCTTGGCTGGTCCAGGACATCGCGATCCGACTCCTCGCCGGCCGCGACGACGAGTCGTCGATCGATGCCTCGTTCGCGACCAGCGACGGGTCGACCATCGGTGTCGTCCCCCATGTCGCCGCGAACAAGACCAGGCAGACCCGGAATCGTCTGGTTCCCATCGCCGAGACCCGAACCCATTGCCTGACCATGCTCAGTCGTCCGGGGATCGCGGTATGGCTACCCGATCGCATGACCGCCACCGCCGCCGAGCTGCCGCAGAACTGGCAGGTCAGTTCCGACTCGATCGCCACCTGGCTGGCGACGAATGTCCGGGCCGATGAACTCGTGATCGCCAAGTCGACCACCGGTGGCGTCTTCTCGAACAATCCCCAGGCATTGCTCGACAACGACATCGTCGACGCCGCCTTCCCGGACTTCGCCGAACGATTCACCGGTCGGCTCCTCGTCACGGATGACCCGCTGGCGTGGTGACTCGCCGGCTTTCCCGGGCCGGCAAGAACGCCGCTGCCGCGCGCCGTCGTGGCGAGACAGGTACGATGCCGGTCGGGAGACGAGCCGGCGGCGCCAGGACTCGACATGCGCGCTGGCGGGACTAAGTTGGCGACTGCGCAGGTTTGCCGCTACCCTACACGCCGGGTTGCATGCCGAGGCAGTCAATGGAGACGACATCTTGAAGATCAATGCGCCGCGGCGAACGACCGGCATCTCGGGGTTCGCGCTGATCCTGACGGCGTCAATCGTGTTGCTGTCGAGCATTCTGCCGGTCGTTGCGCACGCGGCGCCCGGTGGTCTGCCCATTGCCACCGGTGCGCTCGACCCGTCGCCGAACTGGGACAAGCTTCGTCCACACCTTTTCGGTGAACGCACGATTTACCTGCCGCCGAGCCAGATCAGGCTCGATATGCCCTCGCGCGTCGCGTTCGGCGGCGCGGTCCCTGTCAAGGTGACCCTGCAGTTCGCGCAGGACGAAGCGCTCTACGTGAAGCGTCTGTACCTGATCATCGACAATAATCCGTCACCGCTGGCGGCCACGATCGATGTCACGCCCACCGTCGGCAAGGCCGATTTCGAGACCCGCGTGCGCGTCGACAGCTACTCGCACGTTCGTGCGATCGCCGAGTTGTCGGACGGCCAGCTCCACATGGATGTGAGCTACGTCAAGACGTCTGGCGGTTGCTCTGCGCCGCCCAACCGCGAGCGTCCGGAGGAAGTCGGCAGGATCCTGCTGAAGCTCGCCAACGGCGCGGCCGCACCGCGGCCGGATCAGCCGGCACCGATCGATTTCAGCATCCGTCACCCGAACGACACGGGCTTCGAGCTCGACAACCAGACGGTGATGTTCATCCCGCCGCATTTCGTGCGCAATGTCGACATCAGCTACCAGGGCAGCCGGATCTGGCAGGCCGATCTCGACTTCTCGATCAGCGAGAATCCTTACTTCCGAATCAACGTCATCCCGGGAGATGGCGGAGAGCTTCGTGCCGATGTCGAAGATTCCAAAGGCCAGCGCTTCTCTCAGCAAACCTCCATTGCCGTCACCGACTGAGCCGCTCGGCAAACCGCAGCGAATCGCCTGGGGGATCACTGGATCGGGCCACGGCCTAGCCGAGAGCCTGGCGCTTGCCCGATCGTTGCCCGACGTCGATCTGTTCCTGTCGGCAGCAGGCGCCGAAGTCCTCAAGATGTACAGGCACGATCTGCGCGCTCTGCGCAGGGCCGGCAACGTGTATCCCGACAATACGGCGAGCGCCGCACCGGTCGCGCACTTCTACCATGGTGTCTATCACACGGTCGTGATCGCACCGGCCACGTCGAATACGGTGGCCAAATGCGCATTGGGCATCTCGGATACGCTGGTGACGAACATCTTTGCGCAGGCGGGCAAGTGCCGGGTGCCGGCAATCGTGTTCGCCTGCGATACCGAACCCGAAGTCGAAACCGAAGCGCCGCGTGAATGGGTGACCGTCTGGCCGCGGCGCATCGATCTCGAGCATGTCGCGCGGCTGCGCGAATTCGCCGACGTGACCGTCGTCGACAGCGTCGCTGCACTGACCACTGCCCTCACCGCGCGCCTCGCCGCGATCGACGATCATCGGGACTGAACACCCGGCCCCGCCCACGAGCATGCGCCCACCTCACTACCTTTTCCTGACCGGACGCCTCGCGCAGCCCGCCCTCGAACGCACGTTGCTCGGCATGACCGAAACCGGTT
>JBGSTN010000056.1:0-5445 GCA_041736455.1 Burkholderiaceae bacterium
AGCCCGCCGCCGCCGGGCGTTTCGATGATCAGGCGGTCGCCGGCCGGTACTTGCAGCGTGCCCTTGCCCCTCAGTACGCCACCTCGTCTGAGGGTGACCCGGCCCGGCGCACCGCTGCCGCCACCATCGCGGCCCCGCGCCGGATGGTCGACGCGGTCGTAGGCGGCCAGCAATTCGAACGGTTGGCCGATGCGGCTTTCCAACTCGAGGATCTGGCCCAGCCCGCCGCGCATTCGGCCGACGCCACCGGAGTCGGGGCGATATTCCTTGCGCCAGAACACGAGCGGGGTGATCTGCTCGGCAATCTCGACCGGCGTGCCTTTCACGCCCGACGGATAGGCCGTTGCCGACAACCCGTCGGCACTCGGTCGCGCGCCGGTACCTCCATTGGAGGTGAAGGTCATCGAGAAACCGTAATTGCCGCCGCTGCCCGAGGCGATGCGTCCGCGGACATTGAGATTCCAGATGCACGACGTCCCCTCGGCCGGCACGCGCTCGGGAATCGCCTGCTGGAGACAGCCGAACACGACATCGGGCAACATCTGGCCGATCACATGGCGCGCACAGACGGCTGCGGGTTTGGTCGCATTGAGAATGCAACCGGCGGGCGCGGAGACGGTCAGCGGCTTCAACGATCCTGCATTCTTGGGGATCCGCGTGCCGACCAGGCACGACAGCCCGAATACCGTATAGGCGGTCGTGTACGCCATCGGCACATTGATGCCGCGCTCCACCGCGGCATCGGTGCCGGCGAAATCGACATGGATGCCGCTGGCGGAAATGGTCACGCTCGCACGCAGGCACACCGGGGCATCGTAGCCGTCGGTGACCATCGAGTTCGACCAGGTTCCCTGGGGCAACCTGGCGATCTCTTCGCGCACGGCCCGCTCGGAACGATCGCAGATCATGTCGCCGAGATCGTCCAGATCGTTCAGGTCGAACTCGTTCATCATCTGCACGAGGCGCTCGCAACCGACCTCGTTGCAGGCGACCAGCGCATACGTATCGCCGACCGTATCGACGGGCAGTCGGGTATTGGCACGAATCATCGCCAGCAGCGTCGGATTGATTTCGCCGCGCTCGAACAACCTGAGCATCGGGATGTACAGACCTTCCATGAATACATCGGTGCCGTCCGGTCCGAATCCGATGCCACCGATATCGATGATGTGGCTCGTGCAGGCAAACAGACCGATCAGTCGTTCGCGATGGAAGCACGGCGTGGTGATCACGAAATCGTTCAGGTGACCTGTGCCGAGCCACGGATCGTTCGTGATGTAGACATCACCGGGCTGCATGCGATCGAGCCCGAAGTGCGCGATGAAGTGACGTACCGACTCCGCCATCGAGTTGACATGCCCGGGCGTGCCTGTCACGGCCTGCGCCAGCATGCGGCCCTGACGATCGAAGACGCCGGCCGACAAGTCCCCGGCTTCGCGCACGATCGGTGAGAACGCCGTCCTGAGCAGCGTCTGCGCCTGCTCCTCGACGATCGCGATCAGACGATTCCACATGATCTGCTGCCGGATGTCGATAGGCATCGTCCGCGTCATGGTGCGTCCTTCCTTGCAGTCAGAACCAGTGCCAGGCCCGCGTCGACATGGACATCGAAACGTGACGACACGATGGTCGAGGTGCCGGCTTCGACGACGACTGCAGGGCCGTCGAAGTAGTCTCCGGGCCGCAGTTCGTCGCGATCGATGACGGGTGTCTGGTGTTGTCTTGCGCTGCTTGCGTCGAACACGGGGCGGCTGCTCGTGGGCACGATGCAACGACCAGGCGGCAAGGCGGCGAGTATGGCGCGATCACCGGCTCGCGTCGACACCGCAAGGAACCAACTCATGATCTCGATGCCTGCATCGGGAATATGTCGTTTGTAGAGGCGCGTGTACTCCACCTCGAAGCGCGAGCGCAAGGTCTCCGCATCACGCTTGGATATCGTACCCGTCGGCAGGGTCACGAGGATCTCGTGACCCTGGCCCGCATAACGCATGAAAGCGCCGCGCTCTTCCACCAGTTCCACCTCTCCGGCAGCCGATCGCGCAGCACCCAGGGCCTCGTCACGCATGTCCTGCAACAACGCGTTGGCGGCATCGACGTCCATTGCCTCCAGCCGCATGTAACGCGAGCGGACCATTTCGTAGGCGACCGGCGCGCGGAGAAACCCGATCGCCGAGCCGACACCCGCGTCGCTGGGAACGATGACGCGTTCGATGTGCAGCTTCTCGGCCAGGCGGGCCGCATGCAGCGGTGCGGCGCCACCGAACGCCACCAGCGTGCGGGCCGAGACGTCGATGCCGCGTTCGATCGCATGGACACGAGCCGCGTTCGCCATGTTTTCATCGACGATTTCGGCGACGGCGAAGGCGGCATCGGTCGAGTTCAGGTTCAGCGCCGAACCGATCGTCCGCTGCACGGCCTCGTCGGCCAGCGAACGATCGATCTTCAGGCGACCGCCGGCAAATCGTGCCGGATCCACCTTTCCCAGGCACACGTCGGCGTCGGTGACCGTAGGATTCATGCCGCCCCGCGCATAACAGGCCGGGCCCGGTTCCGAGCCGGCGCTTTGCGGGCCGACCTGGATGCGCGCGAGCGCATCGACCTGGGCGATCGATCCGCCGCCTGCGCCGATCTCGATCATTTCGATCACGGGTATCCGGATCGGCAGGCCGCTGCCTTTCAGGAAGCGTGCCATCCGGTCGACTTCGAACGACCTCGCCTTCAATGGCCTGCCGCCTTCGATCAAGCAGATCTTGGCGGTCGTGCCGCCCATGTCGAACGACAGGATCTGGTTCTCGCCGCGCTCACCCGCCAATTCTGCCGCGAGAATCGCGCCGCCGGCCGGTCCCGACTCGACGAGACGGATCGGAAAGCGGCGGGCCGTTTCGAGACTCGCGAGACTGCCGCCGGACGTCATCAGGTGTACGGCGCCGAGATAACCTTGCGCTGCCAGGCAATCGGCCAGGCGTCGCAGATAGCCGGCCATCAGCGGTTGCACGAAAGCATTGGCAACGGCGGTCGATGTCCGTTCGTACTCTCGCGCCTCGGGACAGACCTCGCTCGACAGCGTGATGGCCAGATCCGGACAACGCTCACGCAGGATTTCGGCGGCGCGCAGTTCGTGCGCAGGATTCACGTAGGCGTGAATGAATGCGATCGCCACGGCTTCGATACCGGCCTGCACCAGTTGCCCGGCGATGCGCGCGACCGCCGCCTCGTCGAGTTCAAGCAACACGGCGCCGTTGACGTCGAGTCTTTCGGCAACCGTATAACGGTACGATCGAGGCACCAGCGTGACCGGCTTTTCGATGAAGACGTCGTATTGATCGAAGCGGCTCTCATCGGCGATGTCGAGAATGTCGCGAAACCCTTCGGTAGCCAGAAGCGCGGTACGAGCGCCCTTGCGTTCGATGATCGCGTTGGTCGCCAGCGTGGTGCCGTGCAGGAACAATGCGATGTCCGAAAAGGCGAGCCCCGCCTGGTCGAGCACGAAGGCGACGCCCGTCAGCACCGCTTCTTCGGGTGCGCGCGGCGTGGTCAGTACCTTGGTGGTGAACTGACGCTTGCCGTTGTCGAGCACCACATCGGTGAACGTGCCACCGATGTCGCTGGCAACGCGCACGGCAGGTCGACCCCGATCCAATGCCGGCGGCGCCCGTCAGGTTCGCAGCGCAAGAAACGCCGCGATCGCGGCGGTGAAGCCGGCAGGATTGTCGATATTGGCGATGTGTGCGGCGCACGGGATCATGTGGTACGCAGCGCCCGGGGTTGCTCGGGCCATGGCCTGCATGACCTCGGGCATTGCCCCTGAGTCGGAGTCACCGCCCACGTAGAGCACCGGCACCTTGATACCCGGCAGATGCTTCAGATAATCGATCTCGCGGATCGCCATCGCGCAGCCGATGTATCCCTCGGGATCGGTCCGGGCGATCATTTCGCCAAGCCACTTCGCACAGCCCGGGCGCTTCTCGCGCGTGGCAGGCGTCAGCCAGCGTTGCATCGTCGTGGGAACGAGCGCCGCCATGCCGTTGTCACGCACGAACTGGACGCGATCATCCCAAGTCTTGTGCCAGCCTTCGGGTGCATCGGCGCGTGAGTCGCAGCAGACGACGCGGCGAAGGCGCTCCGGATGCGCGAGGGCCAGGCCCAGCCCGGTCATGCCACCCATCGACAAACCCATGAATGCGGCCTTGTCGATCCGATGCGCGTCCATCAGGCCGATCACATCGGCGACCAGATCATCGAATCGATAGGGACCCGGTGGTACCTCGCTCGCGCCATGCCCACGCGTGTCGTATCGCAACACGCGCCATTCGGTCGTCAGTTCGTCGAGCTGATGGTCCCACATCGACAGCGTGGCGCCCAGTGAATTGGACAGGATCAACCAGGGCTTGCGCTCGTCACCATCGACGCGGACATTGAACGACACGCCATTTGCTTTGACGATGGCCATCTCGGTTTCCTTCCTTTTGCAAACCCGATCGCACGCCGGGCGTTGCGAACAGTATTACACGGTCGGTCCGGATGCGTCGAATCTCAGCGCAGGCGATAGCCCTTGCCAACCAGGCATTCTCCATACGCGCCATCGAAGGCGGCCTGATGGTCGTCGAATTCGTCGGCATCGACGCCGCCTCCGATCAGTGCAGGATCGAAGCCCGTCGCGCTGGTTGCTCGTCTGATGCAGTCGTCTCGATCCTTCAGCAGACCCGATCCGTTGCCGGCCGCGGCAGGCTCGATGATGAAATCGGGCACCGCTGCCATCGCCACCGGTGCGATCGCGGACATCGGGTTGATGCCGGTGTTCGTCACCACCATGAAGTTCGGTCCCACGGCGCGAAAGACAATGCCGTCGGCAATGCAATAGGTCACGCCACCTTCGACGAGACGGGTGTGCGCGGCCGGGAGATAGGGGGTGACGAAGCCGATCGGCGGCACGCCATGTATCCAGCCATCACGACGATCGTGACGATACCAACGAGATCCATCCGCTGCCCATTCCGTGCCGCGATGTCGCACGCGGCGATCGGGCAGATCCGCGAACCGTGTCGAAATTGTCGGCCCGATGCCGGACCCTATGTACGGGAACTGCGGGTTCTGCAAATCGGACGTTCGCGGGATGGGTCCGGGTGCGAAGCTCACGCCCGAAGAGTCACGTGCCGCATGAGACGAACGAGGATCGATCCGGTGAGTGCGTGTCGTACGGGACGCTTGCGGCCGGGGGGCGGCAGACCCGATATCCGGACCCGACGCCGTGCCAGCGATCGCCCGGCCTTGACGGCCATTGACCGGTGCGGCGCCTGCATGAGCCGATCGGGTGTCCCTTCCGAACGCGCCATTGCCCGATGCCGAGGGAGCGACCTTCGGCACAGGCGGCAGCGGGTGCCAGGTGCCGATGCCCTGCGCACCGTCGCCCATCCCCGAGGTGCGTCGTTCGAAGTAGTGATT
>JBGSTN010000138.1:0-2466 GCA_041736455.1 Burkholderiaceae bacterium
CGGATACCGTCGCGGCGGCCGCGGCGGCCGGCTCGATCGAATTCGCATGATTCATGCGCGCAATCTCGGATTGACGAGCACGTACGCGATGTCGGCCAGCAGATTGAGCGCGATATAGGCCGTGCCGGTGACGAGCACCACGCCCTGCACGACCGCGTAGTCCCGATTGAACACGGCGTCGACGATCAGTTTGCCGAACCCCGGAATGCTGAAAACCTGCTCGGTCAGGACGGCGCCCGACAACAAAGTGCCGAATTCGAGCGCGCCCAACGTGATCACGGGCGTCAACGCATTGCGCAAGGCGTGGCGCATCACGACGGTCCGATTGGCAAGGCCCTTGGCGCGCGCAGTGCGCACATAGTCCGCACTCATGACCTGCAGCATCGCGCTGCGCATGTGGCGCATGAACACCGCCGCAATGCCGGAGCCCAGCACGAATGCCGGCATCAGCATCGTCCGCAGGTTGCCGATCGGATCCTCCCACAGTCCGACATGCCCCGATGCCGGCAACCAGCCGAGCGATACCGAGAACAGCAGGATCAGCAGGATGCCGAGCCAGAAGTTCGGCATCGACAGGCCGGCGAGGGCCAGCACATTGGCCAACCAGTCCCAGACACTGCCCTGCTTGACCGCGGAAACGATGCCCGCAGGAATACCGATTCCCAGCGCGATCACCATCGCGAGTGCGGCGAGTTCGAGCGTGACAGGCAGCTTCTGCAGAATCAATGCCAATACCGGTTCCTGGCTTCGTATCGATTCGCCCAGATCGCCCTGCAGGACACCGCCCAGCCAGTACGCATAGCGCACCGGCAGGGGTTGGTCGAGGTGCATCCGCTCGCGCAGGTACGCGATGACTTCCGGATCCTGCTCCTCGCCTGCCAAGACTGCCGCGGGATCTCCGGGCATCAATTGCTGCAATCCGAAGATCAGCATCGTCACGAACAACAGCGTCGGCAGGATCGTCGCGATCCGCCGGATGAGCCAGGCCGTCATGCGATCACGGCGCGAGCTTCAGTCCGGTCAATCGCAACAGGCCATCGGGTATCTCGCGTACGTTCTGCAGCTTGCTGTCGTACGCCCACAGCCAGGCCCGGTGGTAGAGGTAGATGATGCCGCGTTCGGCAAGCACTCGCCGGGCGATTTCTTCGAAGGTCCTTGTCCGCTCGGCGACATTGCTCTGGCTGCGCGACCGGGCGAGCAACTCGTCGAGTTCGGCACTGCAGGTGCCGTTGTAGTTGAGCGGTTGCTTGCATCCCCAGAAGCTGAACAGGTTGCCGTCGGGATCCGCCCGTCCGCTCCAGGCGAGCACGTACGCATCGAAATCGCCCTTGTCGGCGCGGTTCAGCGAACTGGCGAACTCGGTCGATTCGATCTGCACGTCGAAACCCGCCTCGCTCGCCATTGCCTGCACCACCTGCGCGATCTTCTGCGCATCGGACGTGGTGGCCGTCATCAAGGTGAAGCGCGGTTTCTCGACGCCGGCCTGTTTCAGCAGTGCCTTGGCGCGAGCCACGTCACGCTTGGGAACAGGCATGCTCTTCGCGTAATAAGTATTGGTCGGCGCGACCCATTGATTGCCTGCCAATGCCTCGCCGTCCATCACGACCTGCACGATGCCTTCACGATCGAGCGACAACTCGAAGGCTTCGCGCACGAGTGCATCACGACCCAACGGATTCTGTTGCGCGCGATCACTCTTGCCCAGATTGATCGTGATGCCCTGGTAGCCGATCTCGGTGATGGCGGCGGTCTTGAATCGGCGGTCGCGGCGCAGCGCGGCCATGTCGGACGAGGCGGCCCGTTCGATGAAATCGAACTGGCCCGATTTCAGGTTGGCCAGCCGCACCGACGCATCGGGAATCGGCGTGAACACGACCCTTTCGAAATGGATGTTGGCCCTGTCCCAGTAACCGTCGTAGCGGGCCAGCACGATACGGTCCTGCGCGACGCGCTCGACGAACTTGAAGGGCCCGGCGCAGATCGGCCGGGTCGCGAAATTCTCGCCAGCCGCTTCCGCGGCCTTGGGCGACACCATCATGCCGGCGCGGTCCGCCAGCGCGGCCAACAACGGCGTGAACGGCGCCGACAGATTGAGCCTGACCGTCAGCGGATCGATCACGTCGACGCCGGTGACGGGCTTGAGCTCGCCGCTGCGATTCGAACCCTTGGCATTCTTGTGGCGCTCGATGTTGTACTTGACGGCTGCAGCGTCCAGCGGCTCGCCGTCATGGAACGTGACGCCCTCGCGCAGTTTCAGCGTCAGCGCCTTGCCGTCGTCGGACCAGCTGAATGCGCTGGCCAGTTGTGGCCGGTAGTCCAGCTTTTCATCGATGTCGATCAATTTGTCACATAACGCGGCGAACACGATTCGTCCGACGAACGTTCTCGCGCGCGTCGGATCGAGCAGATCCGGATCCTCGGCCAGGCCGATGCGCAGCGTCTGCGCCTGCAACGGCGCCGCCGCCA
>JBGSTN010000180.1:0-3048 GCA_041736455.1 Burkholderiaceae bacterium
GGTTCCCGGCGCGCCGCTATGCCGGGCATGGGCCGAAGGAACGAGTCGTGACGGACTCGAAGTGGTGCTGAAGGGCGGGCAGATCGGCGCAGCGGATTTCTTCGGCCGGGTTCGCGATGGCTGCATGCTCTAGCCGACGCGGCGCGCCAGCATTGCTGCGCCACACGTGCGTAGCGCACGAATGACAGGAATGCCATGGACAGTCACCCGATCCGCAAACGCAAGCTCTACCAGGAAGTGCAGACCCATCTTTTGCAGCGTATCCAGTCCGGTGAGCTGCAGGCGGGCGAACAATTACCGCCCGAGCGCGAACTGATGGTTTTCTACGGCGTCGGCCGGCCCGCGGTTCGCGAGGCGTTGCAGGCACTGGCCCGTGCGGGGATCGTGGAAATCTCGCAGGGCGAACGCGCACGCGTCGTGGTACCGACGGCCCAAGATCTGATCCAGCAGATCGCCGGCGGAGCGCGCCATCTGCTGCAACGGCAGCCCGAGACGCTCGAACACCTGAAGTCGGCACGCCTGTTCCTGGAAGAGGGCACGGCGCGGATGGCTGCGGACGCCGCCACGCCGGCCGATGTCGCGCGACTGCGTCGATGTATCGTCGATCATCGCGCTTCGTTCCCGCAGGTCGATGAGCTCCTGCTGCACGACATGATGTTCCATCGGGAAATCGCTGCCATCAGCGGCAATCCGATCTATCCGGCAGTCGTCGACGCCGTATTCCAGTGGGCGAGCGACTACTACCGGCCGCTGGTGCGCGTGCCGGGCGCGGAGCAATTGACCCTCGAGGAACATACGGCACTCGTCGACGCGATCGAGGCTCACGACCCCGATGGCGCAGTCGCCGCGATGCGGGCACACCTGACGAGATCGAGTGAACTGTACGGACCTTTCGTCGAAGGCCGCACGCCGCCGCAATGAATGCGAAGCTGTGACCCGCTTCGATGAACGAAAGTCGCGCTGCGCCTGGCTACTTCGGAGCCGGCGGGACGTAGCCGGCGACCGCATCGGCGCCGCCACCGAAGAAGTAGGCTTCCAGTTGCGTTGCCAGATACTTGCGCGCCCGCTGATCGGCGAGGTTCAGGCGATTCTCGTTGACGAGCATGGTCTGATGGGTCAACCAGCCCTGCCAGGCTTCCTTGGACACGTTTTCCCAGAGCCGCTTGCCAAGTTCCCCCGGATAAGGCGGAAAATCCAGACCTTCGGCCTCACGGTTCAGTTTCACGCATTTGACCATGCGGGTCATGAGTCGTCCTCGTTCAGAGTGGTTTGATCAAGACGTGGGAGCGGCGATTCCTGTCATAGGTATTTCGCCGCGCTTCGGGTAGATCGTCGGGCGTCGCCCGCACGAAGCCACGTTTCAGGAACCAGTGCATGGTACGCGTGGTGAGCACGAACAATCGCTTCAACCCTGCGGCGCGCGCGCGCTGCTCGATGTGGCGCAGCAGACGATCACCGTCGCCCTGATTCTGCACTTTGGGGTTGACCGCCAGGCAGGCCATCTCGCCGATGTCGCTGTTGGCCACCGGGTGCAGCGCGGCGCAGCCGAACAGCACGCCATCATGTTCGATCACCGAGAAGCGCTCGATCTCGCGTTCGATGAGGGCGTGATCGCGCGGCACCAGCGTGCCGTCGAGTTCCATCGGTCGGATGATCGCGAGGATGCCGCCGATGTCGTCGATCGTCGCATCGCGCATTTCCTCGAGGGTTTCCTCGACGAGCATGGTCCCGACACCGTCGTGCGTGAAGAATTCGAGCAGCACGCTGCCGTCGATCGAGTACGGCAGGATGTGCGCACGTGCGACACCGCCGACGCAGGCCTTCAGCGCGCTGTCGAGATAGGTCGACGCGTCGGGGTCGAGCCGGCCACTGGCCAGGATCTGTTCGGCCTGGCGTTCGGAGATCTCGCCAAGATGTGTTCCGTCGTCGTCGGCGATGCCGTCGAGTTCGGTCAGGAAGACGATCTTGTCGGCATCCAGGTCGATGGCGGTACGCACCGCCACGTCTTCCATCGTCAGGTTGAATGCTTCGCCCGTCGGAGAGAAGCCCAGCGGCGCCATCAGGACGATCGCACCGCTGTCCAGACCGAAGCGAATCGGCTGGATATCGACCTTGCGGGTGAGACCGGTGTGCTGATAGTCGATGCCCTGGACCACGCCGACCGGTCGGGCCGTGACGAAGTTGCCCGAAACGACGCGTACCGACGCATGCTGCATGGGCGTATTGGGCAGGCCTTGGGAGAAGGCCGCTTCTAGATCGAGACGAATCTCGCCGACTGCTTCCTTCACGCATTCGAGCGCTGCCGTGTCGGTGATTCGCATGCCGTTGGCGTAGAGGTCGTCGAGCCGGCGCAGCTTGAGTTGTTCGCTCACCTGCGGCCGGGAACCGAACACGAGCACGATACGCATGCCCATCGCATTGAGCAGGCTCAGATCCTGCACCAGATGGTTCAGGTGGCCCGCGGCGATCAGTTCGCCGGCAATGCCGACGACGAAAGTCTTGCCACGGAAAGCGTGGATGTAGGGCGCCACTTCGCGCATCCACTGGACGAACTGGTGGTAATCGGGCGCGCGTTCGGCCTTGTCGGGCGGGGCATGGCCGACGCTCGGGTGATTGGGCGCATCAGCGAGAACGCCGGAGGCCAGCAGTTCGGCGGCCGTCGAGTCGACGGCATCGCGAGAGCCGGTCAGACCATTGGGGTTGGCGTTCATTGGCTGCAAGAGCTAGGGGTGGCCGGGAGTATATCGTGAACATCCGCAGTGTTCGGGGTCCTGACGAGTGGTGATCGTGCAGGCGTTGCGTGGCCGCGGCACCGGCGTGCCGGCCCGTTTATCATCTCCGGTCGAGCGACGATGGACGCAGCCACCGTTTCAGCCGACGTGTGCGTCGTGGTCGTCGATGCGCGCGCCGCGGTTTGTCTGACAGGTCCACCAGAAGATGTCTGATCCGGCTTTGCCAGTAACGGAACCGCAGAAGTCGCCCACGGTGCGCCAGCGTCCGCGCCGGCGGCGACGCGGGCCCGCCAGAGAGACAGCAGTCGATGACAAG
>JBGSTN010000195.1:0-2064 GCA_041736455.1 Burkholderiaceae bacterium
GGCCCGCCACCGGGACAAGGCCGGCGCATCGGTGCACGGATCCGGCCGCGACGATCGATACGACGGCGGATCGAACCGGTGCCGCGGCGAAATCATCCGCGGTGGTCCGTCTTTGTCTTGCAACGACCGGTGAGGAAATGATCATGCCGCAGTGATCAGCAGGAAATTCGTCATGCGGCAGACTGGTCGGGGTGAGAGGATTCGAACCTCCGGCCTCTACGTCCCGAACGTAGCGCTCTACCAGGCTAAGCTACACCCCGACAACCCGTTGTCCGGGCTTCGCAGCGTTTCAGCGATCCCGTTCTATCGAGTAAGCCGTAAAGTATAGCAGGGCGTCCCTGTACGTAGAAGGGGCGCCCTCCATCGTGATCTCGTCGACCTGGTCCCGCGCATAGCCGGCTTCGCGTGCAGCACAGGCACGGGCATAGTCGAGTGCGCCAGTACGGCGAATTGCCGCCATCACCGGCTCGAACTGCTCGGCCGAACCGTGCTCGATGGCGTGGCGTACCAGCGCGCGTTCTTCGGCGGTTCCGTTCATCATCACGTGGATCAGCGGCAAGGTCGGCTTGCCTTCGCGCAGGTCGTCGCCCACGCTCTTGCCGATGTCGGCGGGGTCGCCCGAGTAATCGAGCACGTCATCGATGATCTGGAACGCGGTGCCCAGGTGTCTGCCATAGGCTGCCGCCGCTTCTTCGCAGCGCGGCGGCGCGTCGCACAGGATCGCTCCGAGGCGGGCTGCGGCCTCGAACAGTTTGGCAGTCTTGTATCGGATCACCTGCATGTATCGTTCTTCGTCGACATTAGGGTCGTTGCAGTTGATCAGCTGCAGCACCTCGCCCTCGGAGATGACGTTCGTGGCATCGGCCAGGACCTTCATGACCCGCATCCGGTCGACATCGACCATCATCTGGAAGGCGCGGGAATAGACGAAATCACCGACCAGAACCGCTGCGGCATTGCCGAAGCGGGCATTCGCGGTGTCGCGACCACGGCGAATCACGGATTCATCGACGACATCGTCGTGCAGCAGGGTCGCGGTGTGAATGAACTCGATCACCGCGGCCAGCTGGAAATGATTTCGTTCACCACGATAGCCCAGCGCGCGCGCAAGCAGCAGCACGAGGACGGGCCGCATACGCTTGCCGCCAGCGCCGACGATGTAGTCGGCAATGGTATTGACCATGGCGACTTCCGAACGAAGCTGCGTCCGGATCACCTGGTCGACTTCGGCCAGATCGGATGCGAGGACAGGGAATAGTTCGGCGGATTTCAACGTGGTGGCTGCCCTACGGGAGTGCGCTGTGCCCGGGCGCGCCGGGTGTCGGTCAAATATGGTGATGATTGTGAACCTCGATTCTAATCCAAGCCGTGGTTGCCAAGCATTAACGAAAAAGGCTAGAATCGAGGGTTTCCCCTGCCAAAGATTGCGCCACGGGACCGGCGCTGCCGTTGGTCGAACGGCACGGGACGAATTCGAGACAATGCAACAGAGCAGGTCAGCGGCCTAAGTTCAGCGGCCTAAGTTCAGTGGCCTAAGTTCAGTGGAAGCAGGACAGCGGAAGCAGGACAGCGCAGGAACAAGAATTCAGGCGGAAAGGATTCAGACGAAATTTAACGAGGTTCAAATGTACGCGGTCATAAAAACCGGCGGTAAGCAATATCGCGTTGCCCCCGGCGAAAAATTGAAAATAGAACAGATACCGTCGGACATTGGAGCCATTGTCACCCTCGAGCAGGTGCTCGCGGTAGGCCATGGTGAAAAGTCCCTGATCGGTGAACCGATCGTCGACGGCGCGCAGGTTTCTGCGACCGTGCTCGATCATGGCAAGGCCAAGAAGGTCCGGATCTTCAAGATGCGGCGGCGCAAGCATTACCGCAAGACCCAGGGACACCGGCAGACCTACACGGAAATCTTCGTCAGTCGGATCGCATCGCCGCTGGGTACCGAAGAGGCCGATCCTGCCGAGGCCATCGCGTACGCGCAGATGCGCCGAGACCGTCTGGCCGTCGCGCAGGGCGAGGGCAAGGCTGCGCTGGCGGCAGGATGGGAAGCGGCTCGTGGCG
>JBGSTN010000209.1:0-2086 GCA_041736455.1 Burkholderiaceae bacterium
CAGGGGTTTGACTGCTCGCATCGGCAGGCACCGACGCAGGGGTGCCGGGAACCGCCCCGTGGTCGCGATTCAACCACCAGGCGCCGAGGCTAATGCTGACGATGGCCACGATCAGCACTGCCGGTCCGGCAATACGCAACAGCGAGCGGGCAACGCTGGGCGTGGCTGGAATGGAATTGGCCATGACAGAAACCTGCAGAACGACACCATGAGTGTGCGTGACGTTGGTTGCGCGGATATGGCAGACCACTAGTGTCCGACACGTTTTCACAGCAAAAACAGTTGCTTATCGCCTTCGGCGGCATTTTCTATCGGTGCCACGTCTGTAAGTAGCTGAATCAACGACATTTTCTCGAATGGCATCACGCTCAGGATTTGCAGCATTCCATGCATCGACAGGTTCACATTGAGACGCTTGCGGACGATGGCGACGAGCACGTAGGTCGCCACGGCAGTCCAGATTTGCGTCTTCACGGCGTTCTCGGAATTGCCGAAGAAGCGCTTGATGCGCAGGTGTTGCTTGATCCACTTGAAGAAGAGTTCGACCTGCCAGCGCTGTCGGTACAAGTCGCAGATGGTTCGCGTCGGCAGTTCCATCTGGTTGGTGAGAAGCACCAGATAGCGCCCTTCGTCGTCGCGCAGCCCGATTCGCCGCAACCGGTCCGGATAGCCCTTCTTGGAGTAGAACCAGACCAGCCTTACGATCTGATCGCAAACCAGCCCGGTCTTGCGGTCGACAGGCTGCGAGCTCACTCGCTTGAACTTGAAGTTGGACCGGGCGCGGGTGACAAAGAAGCTTCCGGCTTGATGCAGGGTATGCAGCCGGGCGTAGTCCAGGTAGCCGCGATCCATCACGTAGTAGGCTCCGGGCTCCGGAACCAGCAGATCCAGCGCGTTGACGTCGTGGTAGCGACCGTCGCTGATGTGAATGAAGGCCGGTATGGCGCCACGCAGATCGAGCAGCGTGTGCAGCTTGATGGCTGCTTTGGTCTCGCGAAACGGCGCCCACGGAAACAGCGACAGACAAAGATCGATCGTCGTCGAATCCAAAGCGTAGACGGTGTCGTTCAGATCGACCGCCAGCGGCTCGGCCGCATACAGCCGTCGCGCGATTCCAATCAGGCTCTGAGCGAACTCGAAGTGGATGCGCCAGTCGCGGGCCTCGTTGGCATCGGCCAGCGCGCTGCGACTGACATTGCCGCGAATGCCCAAGTGATAGAGCTTCGAGTCCTGCGCGCGAAGGCACGCTTCGATATCCCGCAAGCTCTCGCGATAGGTCAGTTGCGCGAACGCAAGGCAAAGGAACTGATCCAGGCAACTGAAGCTGCGAACGTTGAAGTCGCCCCGGTACTTGGCGACCAGCCGCCGAAAAGTGTGCCACGGCGCGAACTCCATCAGCTGCGCGAACACCAGCTTGCCAGCGTACATCGCCGTCTCCCGGCCAAAGCCGAGAACGTTGCAAGGAGGTGCTCATGGCATTCAAGTCGTTAACACCCTCAAATCGTCAAGAAACCCGCGCCAGCAAGGCCTTTTAGCTATCCGGCATGTGAAACGTGTCGGACACTAGTGGTGAGTGGTGAGTAGTGAGTAGTGAGTGGTGAGTAAAAACCGCCGCTGTTGTGGTTCCGGTCGCGTCCGGTCCGCGTTGATTCGTGCATCGCTCTTGTTCCCGGGAAAGCACTCGCGGGCAATCCGGAACCCCTATTGATATCAATGTATTAATGCAATGCAGCGAAGAGCGGCGTGCGCTATGCAGCCGATGTAACCAGACGCAGAGCAGAACCAAATCTTGATCGGGCCATTTTCCTAAATCCGCGCACCCCCGGAAGCACCGGGTTTTACTCACTACTCACTATTCACCACTCACCGCTCTCAACCCCATGCACCTCCACCTCGAAGGCCACGGCCCGCCGCTGGTCCTGATCCACGGCTGGGCCATGCACGGCGGCGTGTTTGCGCCGCTGTTGCGCGAACTGTCCGCGCATTTCGAGTGCCATGTGGTCGACCTTCCCGGCCACGGATTGAGTGAAGAGCGTGACGGGCTGGATCTGGACCGCGTTGTGGATCGGCTGCTTGCAGTGCTGCC
>JBGSTN010000234.1:0-7097 GCA_041736455.1 Burkholderiaceae bacterium
GGCGCCTGCCGAGCCGCCGATCCAGACGTTGTCGGCGGCATCGACGACGAGCGTCTCGACATAGTCGATGCCGGAGCCGCCGATGAACGAACCGTAGCCGAGCACGGTGCCCGCGGCATCGAGGCGAACGACGAAGCCGTCGTCCAGGCCCTGCGAGATCCTGGCGATGGCGTCGGCGGTCGTTGGGAAGCTGTAGAACCCGCCCGCGGGCATCGGATAGGTGACGCCTGCCAGCCAGACTCGCCCGAGGCTGTCGATCGCGATGGCATTCACATAGTCGTCCTGCGACCCGCCGATGTAGCTGGCGTACTGCAATGTCCCGTTGGCCATGTTCAGCCGCGCGACGAAGCCCTCGCGCTCGCCGCCTGCGGTACGGCTGAGTGCATTGGCGGTCGTGGGGAAAGGCACGGTGCCGACCCCGGCGATGCCGGCGATCCAGAGCGCGCCATTGGCGTCCACGGCGTGGGCGAGCGCGATCTCGTAGCTGTTTCCCCCCAGGGCCGTCGACCACATCACCGTGCCGTCCGCAGCGACACGGCTGACCAGGGCCTGGTAGCTGGCGATGCCACTGGTACCCGGAAAGTCACCCGAGGCCGTCGTGCCCGAGATCACGTAGCTGCCATCACTCTGGGGCGCGACGGCCCAGGCCTGGTCATAGGACGTGCCGCCGATCACACCGACGAAGCTGACCACCGGATCGATCGTCAGGGCCCGATCGCGGTCGTAGGCGGCCAGGCTGAATCCGACTTCGTTGTCGGCGCCGAGCACATAGCCGGACTCGACGATCTCGCGCACCTCGCCGCGAAGCTGGTAGGCGATAGGTTTGCGCTGGACGACGGTCAAGCCGCAGGCCAGCGTGACGAGCAGGTCGCCGTTGTCCTGGAGGGCGAGGTGTTTCGCGCCGTCGAATCCGATGCGAATGACCGAGGTGTCGGCACCCGGCGCCACGACATAGTCGAACTCGAGTTCGCCGTCGCGCGCGTAGTACGCGAGGTCCACGCCGGGGAACACGTTGTCATAGGTGACCCGCGAGGCGGAGTCGATTGCCTGATGCCAGGAACCAGGGTCCTGGCCCTGGTAGCGATTCGTCTTTTGTCCGGGAATGGTGATCGCGGACACCGTGGGGGAAGGTGAGCCGCCTTCGCCGTGGGTGGCAAGTTTCAGGGTGATCGGTCCGATGGCGGGGTCCGATTCGCATGGCGTCGCCGACGCCTGTGTCGCATCGATCGGCGGTCGGCTGGTGTCGGGACTGGAGCGACGCGGGGATGGCGCGCGTTGCAACGAACGTTCGCCGGCGTCGGGCGGTGCCTGCGGCAACTCGAGCGTGGCGCCGTCGTCCGTGAGCCAGACGGTGTAGGCACGGCCTCGCGCCATGAAGCGGACGGCGGGGTCGAACTGACCGATGTTGCGCTCGAAGGACAGCTGGCTTGAGAAAGGGTTCAGCGATTCGATCGCGGTTGCCGATGCTGCCGCGGCAGGCGTGGCTGCAGCCGTTGCGCAGATCACGAGGCATGCGCACAGGATCGAAGCCGGGCGTGGGAGGGTGATGGTCATACGAGCTCCGAACGGACTGTCCCGCTTCAGCGCGCGCGATGGGAACCAGTCGAGGATCTGATCGACCCGACCGGGGGTCGATGCCTTGGGAGAGTCTGCGTCGTGGTGCGGGTTGCGCCGGAAGAATCCGGAACGACGCTGTTTGATCGTGAACCGGCCCGATCGGGGCGCGAGTTCAGCGACGGAAGAGCTTCGCCCGCGCAACGGGTTGCGATGGACGGACTGCTTGCTGGTCGGTTTATCGGAGGAGAGAAATATTCCGTGCTTCGCCGGTGCCTACGTCACGAACAGGCGATCAACCGGCACTTCGACTGCCAGGTCTGGCGAGCTGCCATGGTGCACGCTGCGCCACCCGAGCGCCAGTGTACCTAGCGTTCGGTCTCGTGTGTACGGTTTTTCGACAACGGTTTTTCAGACGTGTGATCGTTCACTGGCAGCGCGTCGGAAGGGCGCTGCGCTGGCCTCACGCTCGCTTACTGTCCACCGGCAGGCGCCGGCTCCTGTTTTTCAGCCGCCGTGATCGCCGGATACTTCCATTGAACCTTGCGCAAGGCGATGGACTCCGGACGAGTCGACACGACTCTTTCGGCAGCCAGGCTCGTCTCCACGAAGCCCAGGAAGCGTTGCCTGAAGCGTTCCGGACTGAACGCCAGCGCATTGTTTCGACAGACCTGCGGCGAGAATGCATCGCGATGCCTGTCGAACTCATGCACACCCGCGATGATCGATTCCGCGGTTTGCTCGTCGAACAGGACCCCGGTCGGCTGGGCCGAATCGAGGCCACGGACGGTCTCGACCAATCCCCCCTGCCCCAATCCGATGACCGGTGTCCCGCACGCCTGGGCCTCGACCGGCGAGATGCCGAAATCCTCGACGGCCGCGAACACGAAAGCCGCGGCGGAAGACACCTGGGCGCGCAACTGGGCGCTGCTGCAATGACCGGCGACCTCGACATTGGGGCCTGCCATGGCCTTCAACCGGCCTAGCTCCGGACCATCGCCGAAGACGACCAGCTTCTTGTCGGGCATCTGGTTGAACGCGGAAACGATCAGGTCGACGCGCTTGTAGGGGACGAGGCGGCTGACGGTGACGAAGTGATCCTGTTTCTTGCCTGACATCTGGAAGCCGTCGGTATCGACGGGAGGATAGATCACCTCGGACTCACGTCGATAGAATTTCTGGATGCGCGTGGAAACGAACGACGAATTGCACGCGAATCGATCCACCCGTTGCGCCGCCGCGTGATCCCACAGCCGCAACTTGTGCAGGGCGCGACGCACGTACCAGTTGGAGAATCGGCCCTTGTCCCCTTCGGCACTCAGGTACTGCTTCTGCAGGTCCCAGGCGTAGCGCATCGGTGAATGCGTGTAGACGAGATGGGTCTGTCCCGGCCCGGTCACCACGCCATGCGCGACCGCATACTGGCTGCTGATGACCAGGTCGAATTCGCTGACGTCCAGCTGTTCGACGGCGATCGGCCAGAGCTGAAGGTAAGACCGGAAATGCTTGTCGGCGAACGGCAGCGTCTGGATGAATGTGGTGGTGGCTCGTCGGTCGTTCAGGAACGACGCGTTGTTGCGCGATCGAAAATCCACCAGGGCAAAGAGCCTCGCCTGCGGAAACAGGCCGATGATCTGCTCGAGGACTCTTTCGGCTCCGCCATAGACCGTGAGGGCATCGGTAACGACCGCCACCTTGAGATCCGACAGTCGACCAACACGTTTTCGAACTTCATTGTTCAATCTTTTTCTCCTCGACTCGCGCCGACGTCTCTCCGAGGGGTCGACGTCGTTGAACTCGCCCGCCTGAAAACGGGCGGGCCGACCCCTGTACTTTTCTTCTTGATGCCACGATCAGGATTCATGGCGAAATCGCCGATCGCGTTCAACGTCATGCTTCATGGTTGTTTCACCTCGGCGGTTCTTCATCCGATCCCGGCTTGGGCGTGATCGATGTACCGCCAGTTCCCTGCTTCCCTATCGACTGTTCAGCGTGTCGACTCGATCAATTCCGTCACCCGGCTCCCGCCGAATGAACGTCTGGCTTCAGTGAGCAATGCCGCCGCGCAGTTTCGCCAGCGATATCGCCTGGCCCGCGAGATTCCTCGCGCGGCAAGTTCGGCCCGCAATGTCGGATCCGATATCAATTCGTCGAGCGTGGCCAACAGCGACGCGGGCTGGTGGGCATCGACATAGCGGACGTCGTCGCCCAGGACTTCCGGCATGGCCGCGGTGCGCACCGCAATCACCGGGCATCCACGAGACATCGCCTCGAGTGGCGGCAGCCCGAATCCCTCGTAGACGGACGGGAAGACGAGACAGAACGCGTGGCGATAAAGGCAGGCCAGCTGTTCGTCGCTGACATAACCCACGCGCTTGACGAAGGGGGTCTCGACGGCGGGGTGCGCCCCTGCCTCATGAAAGACCCGCGCGTTTCCTCCACCTACGATCGCCACGTCGAACGGCGGCGATTTCATCAACGCGATCGCGTCGGTGATCAATCGAAAGTTCTTGTTGGGATGCGAACTGCCCACCGCCAACAGAAACGGGCGGCGTCTCAGGTCGAACTTGTCGAGAATGCTTTCATCGAGTGTCAACCGATCCATGTGATCGATGCCCTCGGGCAGCACGACGATCGGCGAGGCAGGCGTTCCTATCCAGCGGAGGATCTCGCTGCGCGAGAACCTCGAAACGGTACAGATGCTGTCGGCACGTCTGACGATCAGCTTGAGCAGCACACGGTACGCCCACCGGAATGCTCGCGAGTAGCCCGATGGCGCCGCAAAGGTTGCCGCATCGTGGATCACCACGATCTGCCGCTTCCTGAACGCGGGGCCGGTGTTGCACAGGTTGATCAATGGCCTGCCACCGGCGATCCGGGGAAGCTCCAGCTGCTCCCAGGCATGCCCGCTGGTGGAGCCGGCCGCGTCGATCGGAATGTGCGCCAGGCGGATCCGGGCATCGGTGCCCGCCGGAACGACGACTCGAAACGACAAGCCCTCGACCAGCGGATCGCCGGATCCGATCGCTTCGTCGATCACACGCAACACTTCCCTGCCGAACCGCTCGACTCCGGTAATGGGCCGCCCCAGAAATCGGCCGTTGATCAGCAACTCGTGCAAGGTTGGCATTCCGAAATGGCTTTCGATCGATCCGGGATACGGACGTTGAAGCGGTGGTCGGATCTCGACGTTCAGTGGTCTGGGAGATCGACCGCGTGACGTTAGTCACACCAGCGTGAAGATTTCCATTCGTAAACTTGAACACGCGCCCTCTTGTGCGGTAGTGCCGTCGGCGGGCCGGATCGCAATCGGCGCGGTTTGCCGAAATGCCAATTCCATCAACAGAAGAACACCACATCCGTGGGACATTCTGGACATCGAGAGGTCGCTGGCCGTGTGATATCGACCCTCCTGCACCCACGGCGGCAACGGCGGGAATGACTTGTTTTCCGTGGCCATGCCGCCGCTCGCATCCTGCCGTCAGTGTCCGCGCCCAACCTCCACAAGAGCCCATGAAGCGTATTGCCGGATCGCCAAGCCTTCGCGAGAACCTGGTCGCGATGTACATCCTGCAAGCAGCCGGCTATGTGATTCCGTTCTTCACGTTGCCATTTCTCGTGAGGATGCTCGGGACCGAGAGCTACGGGCTGCTTGCGCTGTCTCAGGCGGTCGTGATGTTCCTGGTGATGTTCGTCGACTCCGGGTTCAACGAGAGTGCATCGAGGAGCATCGCGCTTCATCACGACGATCCGAAGAAGATCTCGGAAATCTACTGGTCCACGCAGGTGGTGCGCGTCTTTCTGGGCCTCGCGGGTTCCGTGCTGATGGTCGGGCTGATCATGGCGATCCCGGCATGGCGCGCGCACTGGCAGGTCTTCGCGATCCAGGGGCTGATGCTTCTCGGCACGATCTCGCTGCCACTCTGGTATTTCAGCGGACTCGAGCGCATGAAGCACGTCGCGCTGCACAGCATCGGTGCGCGGCTGATTGCCGCCGTGGCCATCTTCGCGATGGTCCGCTCGCCGGGCGATCTTCTGCTCGCCGCCGCGTGCCAGGCCATCGCCACGCTGATCGCCGGTCTCGGTGTGAACTTCGTCTACCTGCGCTACGAGATTCCCTGGTCGAAGCCGTCGCGACGATCGATGAGCGAGACGGTGCGCCTCGGTCGTTCATTGTTTGCCTCGGAGTTCGTTTCCGGCCTGGCGAGCAACAGCAACGTCGTGCTGCTCGGGCTTTTCGTGTCGACGGAAGCCGCGGGTGTCTTCTCGGCCATCGACAAGTTGATGCGGGCCGTCAAGAGTCTCGTATACCCGATCGTGACGGCGTTCTCGCCGCGCGTGGTGCGAGCCTATCGGACCTCGACTGAGGGCGCCATGCAGCTGACCCGACGGCTCGTCTATGCGATCCTCGCCGCTTCGCTCTCGGTCGCGCTCGTGCTGTTCTTCTATGCCGGGTCGATTCTCCAGCTGCTGTTCGGGTCGCAGCTGGTCGGCTATGACGAAGCGCTGCGAGGCATGTCCGCGTGGCTCGTCCTGAGTTGCGTGAATCTCGCGGTGCTGCAGTTCTACTTCATTGCGCCAGGTCGCTTTGCAACAGTCAGTCGTCTGCTCGTCACGGTCGTGGTGATCCAGCTCGTGCTGGCCGCCAGTCTGACCTGGCTCATGGGGCTGCACGGGATCGTGCTGGCCGCGGTACTTGGAGAGTTGGCCATGCTGGTGCTTGCATGGCGCGAAATCAGGAAGCCTTCGGGTCGAAGGTCGGAGGGCTTCCTGGCGAAGCAGACCGCGGTGACGAGTGTCGCTGCCTGGGAGCAGCCCAGCATGGAGGTCCCTCGGGACGGCTATGCGAAGGCACTGCTCGATTCCACGGAACTGAGCGACTCGGTCGCTCTTCCCGATGAGGCAACAAGATGATGAACGACCTGAACCTTCATCCCTTGATTCCGACCCAGGCGGGTCTCTGGTATATCGACCGCCTGCAGGAAAGCAACGGATCCTACAACGTCACGCAGGCGTGGCGTCTCAGCGGCGCGTTGCATGTCGAGACGCTCGAAAAGAGCTTCGCGAGATTGTTGGCCCGTCACCCCGCGCTGCGCACGTCGTTCGACCAGGTCGACGGCATTCCAATGCAGCGGATTGCGCCGTTTGCCGAGTTTGCCTTGACCATCAAGGATTGCCGCGCAGAGTCTGCCGAACGGACCGAAACATTGGCGCAGCAGATGCTGCGTGCGGAATCGGCCCGGACATTCGACCTGGAGCAGGCGCCGCTGCTGCGGGGCAGTTTGATCATCCTGGGCGACCATGAATGGATCCTGCTGGTCGTGGTTCATCACATCGTCTCCGATCAATGGTCGATCGATGTGATGGTTCGCGACCTCGCCGCGCTCTATAACGCAGCGATGCGAAACGAGGCCGCCGATCTCGGCCCGCTTCGAACCACCTTCCTCGATCACATCGCCGCACAGAGCGCGCCCGAGGTCCAGGCGCTGGTCGCCGACGACGTCGCGTACTGGCGCGAGCACTTGCAGGGCGTCGAACCCCTG
>JBGSTN010000253.1:0-6836 GCA_041736455.1 Burkholderiaceae bacterium
GCCGAGCAGGGCGGACGCGAGTTCTACGAAGGCGAAACGGCGACTCGCCTGTCCGCCTATATCCAGAAGGTCGGTGGCGCGATGACGGACGCCGACCTGGCGGCCTATCGCCCCGACTGGGTGGCCACCATCTCGCGCCGCTATCGCGGCCATGAACTCCACGAGATCCCACCGAATGGCCAGGGCATCGCGGCGCTGATGGCCCTGGGCATGCTCGAGCATTTCGACCTGGACGGCATGGGTGCCGACTCGGCCCGGGCGCGCCACCTGCAGATCGAAGCGATGAAAGCGGCATTCGCCGATGTCTACGCCTATGTCGCCGATCCGCGCTACATGAACGGAATCACGGCCGCACATCTGCTGGACGACGCCTATCTCGAACAACGCGCCAGACTGATCGATCCGAAGCGCGCGACCGATTTCCGGCACGGCATGCCGCCGGCCGGAGGCACCATCTACCTGACGGCCGCCGACGAAAGCGGCATGATGGTTTCCTGGATCCAGTCGAACTACATGGGTTTCGGCTCGGGGGTGGTCGCGCCCGATCTCGGCATCTCGCTGCAGAACCGAGGGCAGGCATTCAGCCTCGATCCTGCCCACCCGAACCTCGTCGCACCGGGCAAGCGCCCTTTTCACACGATCATTCCGGGCTTCCTGATGCACGAAGGCGCGCCCCGGATGAGTTTCGGCGTGATGGGGGGCAACATGCAGCCACAGGGACACATGCAGACACTGGTGCGCATGCTGCAGTTCGGCCAGAACCACCAGGCCGCCTGCGACGCGCCGCGCTGGAAGGTCAACCGGGGGCTTTCGGTCGACCTCGAAGAGACGATGCAGGACGACGTCCGCGATGCACTGGCCGCGATGGGGCATCGCGTCGAAGCGACGATGGACAGCTACATGGACTTCGGCTCAGGGCAATTCATCTGGCGTCTCTCCGATGATCGCGACGATGGTTATGTCGCAGCCAGCGACAGCCGGCGTGACGGACACGCAGCGGGATTCTGAGAGCCCGCCAGGCGAGCGAGCGCCTTCGACCCGAATGGCAATGCCCTACAATCGGCCCGGCTCGAATGCCTGCCGGCCATCATGAACCCCTCCCCGGAAAATCCAGCATGAATCAGAAAACCTACGAGAAGGTACCCGCCGCCACGGTCGCGTTTCTTGGCCTCGGCGTCATGGGCGCCCCGATGGCGGGCCATCTCCACGGCGCCGGTCACGACGTCACCGTCTACAACCGCACGACGGCCAAGGCCGTGCAGTGGGCTGCCGATCACTCCGGTGGCAAGTCGGCTGCCACGCCCCGTGAAGCGGCAGCGAATGCCGATATCGTGTTCTGCTGCGTCGGAAACGACAATGACCTTCGTGCGGTCGTACTCGGCGACGATGGCGCATTCGCCGGCATGAAGCGCGGCGCCGTCTTCGTCGACCATACGACGGCGTCGGCAGCGGTCGCCAAGGAACTCGCCGCCGCGGCTCGGGATCCGGGCGTCTCGTTCATCGACGCACCCGTGTCCGGCGGCCAGGCCGGCGCCGTGAATGGCGTACTCACCGTGATGTGCGGTGGCGATCAGGCGGCGTTCGATCGGGTCAAGCCGGTTGCGATGGCGTTCTCGCGTGCATTCACGCTGATCGGCCCTTCCGGCAGCGGCCAGCTGGCCAAGATGGTCAACCAGATCTGCATTGCCGGGCTGCTGCAGGGCTTGTCCGAGGGCATCAATTTCGGCCTGGCAGCGGGGCTGGACATGAAACTCGTGATCGACGTGATCAGCAAAGGCGCCGCGCAGTCGTGGCAGATGGAGAATCGGGCGGGCACGATGATCGACGACAAGTTCGACTTCGGCTTTGCGGTCGAGTGGATGCGCAAGGATCTCGGCCTGTGTATCGATGAGGCCGATCGCAACGGCGCCCCGCTTCCGGTCACGGCGCTGGTCGACCAGTTCTACAAGGAAATCCAGCGCGCCGGCGGGGCACGTCTCGACACCTCGAGCCTGATCAAGCGTCTGCGATCATGACCCGCACGGCGGCCGATACGCGCACTGCGGTGCGAACGACCGGCGGCATGTTGCGCTGGTTTCGCTGGATCCTTTGGGCGATCGTCCTGTTCGCCATCATCGTCTTGATCGGAGGCAGCATGGGTCTCTTGAGCGGCAAGCGTCCGGACAATCTCGGGGTGGTCGACGGCAAGCTGCAATCGGTTGCCGGCAAACCCGACAACTCCGTGTCCAGCATGACCGATCGACCCGGCAATCTCATCGAGCCGCTGGCCACCGGTGACCAGCCGGCCCGCGCGTTCGAGGTCCTGGCCAACCTGGTGGCCGACACCGACGGCGTCACCATCGTCAAGCGTGAGGCGTCCTACCTGTACGCGGAATACCAGACGCCGCTGCTCAAGTTCGTCGATGATGTCGAATTCCTGCTCGACAAGGATGCCCGTGTGATCCATGTCAGGTCGGCGTCGAGGCTCGGCCGCAGCGACTTCAACGTCAATCGCACGCGTATCGAGGCAATCCGTACCCGTCTTGCCGATACGCTGGGCGAAACCGGCCGTGCCGTCTCCAGCGCGGGCGCGACGCAATCCGCGTCAACCGCTGCAGCAACCGCTGCAACGTCATCGGTGGCGTCTGCCGCCACATCGAAGGAACCCAACCAAGTGGAATTCAAAACCTTGCCCAGCGGGCTGCAGATCGCCGACATCGAAGTCGGTACGGGCGCTGAAGCGCATGCCGGTCAACAAGTGTCGGTTCACTACACCGGCTGGCTGTACAAGGATGGAACGGCAGGCGCCAAGTTCGACTCGAGCAAGGATCGCGGTCAGCCGTTCGCCTTCGGTCTGGGCGCGGGCCAGGTCATACGCGGTTGGGACGAAGGCGTCGCCGGCATGAAAGTGGGCGGCAAACGCAAACTGATCATTCCGCCCGAGATGGGTTACGGCTCGCGCGGTGCAGGCGGCGTGATTCCGCCCAATGCGACGCTGCTGTTCGAAGTCGAACTGCTCGGAGTCTGATCCCACTATGGCCGAAGCGGCGCCGACCAGCAACTTCATTCGTAGTCAGATCGACAGCGACCTCGCCAAGGGTATCCCCGGTCGCCGGGGATGGGCCGGCGGCCCTGCCCTGGCGTCCGACCATGCCGCTGGTTCGATCGATGTCGCCGCGATCCGGACGCGCTTTCCGCCGGAGCCGAACGGTTACCTGCATATCGGTCATGCAAAGGCCATCTGTCTCAACTTCGGCATCGCGGCGGAATATGGCGGTCGCTGCCATCTGCGCTTCGACGACACCAATCCGGCACGCGAAGACCAGCGGTTCGTCGACGCCATCATCGATGTCGTCAAGTGGCTGGGCTTCTCGTGGGAACACGATCAGGAAAGCAACCTCTACTTCGCGTCGGACTATTTCGCCTGGTTCTACGAGTTCGCCGAATACCTGATCGGTGCAGGCCATGCCTACGTCGACTCGCAGGACGCCGAAGCCATTCGCCACAATCGCGGGAGCCTGACCGAACCCGGCACGGATTCGCCGTTCCGAGGGCGCAGCGCCGAGGAAAGCCTCGCGCTGTTCAGGGAAATGCGTGATGGCAAGCATCCCGAAGGCCGGCACGTGCTGCGTGCCCGGATCGACATGGCTTCGCCGAACATGAACCTGCGCGATCCGATCTTCTACCGCATCGTCAACAAGCCGCATCACCGAACCGGCGATCGCTGGCATGTCTATCCGATGTACGACTATGCTCACCCGCTCGAGGACGCGCTCGAGCGCATCACGCATTCGTTGTGTTCGCTCGAATTCGAGGACCATCGCCCGCTCTACGACTGGCTGCTCGAACGGGTCGCCGAAGGCGGATACTTCGCGCATCCGTTGCCGCGACAGATCGAATTCGCGCGCCTGAACATCGAATACGGAATCACCAGCAAGCGCAAGCTGCAGTCGCTCGTCGACGACGGACATGTCAGCGGCTGGGACGATCCCCGATTGCCCACGCTGGCCGGCATGCGGCGCCGTGGATACACACCGGAATCGATTCGACTGTTCTGTGATCGCATCGGCGTCAGCAAGGCCAATCAATGGATCGAGCCGGCGCAACTCGAGCAGGCGCTTCGCGACGACCTCGATGAGCGGGCTCCCCGGGCGAGCGCAGTGCTGGATCCGCTGTTGCTGGTCCTGACGAACTGGTCGCCGGACCAGGTCGAATTCTGCAATGCGCCGGTCCATCCCCATCACCCGGAGCGCGGTCAACGGACGATCCCGCTCACGCGCGAACTCTGGATCGAACGCGACGACTTCCAGCCCGTACCCGAGAAGAAGTTCTTCAGGCTCTATCCCGGCAACCGGGTTCGGCTTCGTTATGGGTTCGTCATCGAATGCCAGGGCTTCGAGACGGCCGACGACGGATCGGTGACACGCGTGCTTGCCGAAGTGCTTCCCGATTCGAAATCCGGCACGCCGGGGGCCGACACCTACAAGGTCAAGGGCAACATCCATTGGCTGCCCGCTACCGACCCCCACGGCGCAGCGCGTGCCGAGATCCGACTTTACGATCGACTCTTCACCGTGGCGCAACCCGATGCCGGAGGCAGGGACTTCATCGACTCGTTGAATCCGGACTCGGTGAAGACCGTCCACGGATACATCGAAGCATCGGCCATCGATCACGCGCACGAGCTGCCGCTGCAGTTCGAGCGACACGGCTACTTCGCGGCCGACCTTGTCGAGCACCGGCGCGACAGGCCGGTATTCAACCGGGCCGTCACACTGAAGGATTCATGGTCGGGCAAGAAGTCGGGTTGATTCGGGTGGTCGGTCCGGGTTGAACGGTGAGATGCCGGTCAATCCGGCCCGACAGCGGTCCCGATCCTCGACCAGCGGATACCTTGCGCGCCGTGCGAGAACCAGATGTTCCTGGCCAGGCCTCGAACGTCGATCAAGGGCACCAGACCGAACTGACGCGAATCGACACTGCTGTCCCGATTGTCGCCCAGCACGAACACATGCCCGTTGGACACGGTGATCGCATAGTCATCCGGCAACGCAGCCTGCCATTGCACACGCCAGCTTCGACCATCGATCTGTTCGGCACGGATTGCGCTCTGATCGTCATTCGCACGGACATTCGACGGCGCCGTCGTGGCGACGTCCGACGAGAGGGGCTTCCCGTTGATCGTGATCGCCTTGCCGCTGATGGCGACGCGGTCACCCGGCAAGCCGAGGATTCGCTTGATATAGATGCGATTGCGATCGTTCGGATCGACGAAGACCGCCACATCACCGCGTCTGACACTGGTACGGCAACCGGGGCAGTTGTATCGCATGTCGGCGAACAGGAAGTCACCGGGAACGACGGTCGGAGACATGCTCCCGCTCGGGATCTTGAACGCCTGGACCTGATGATTGCGGATCCAGTCCGTCAGCAACGGCAGCTGGACCAGGCTGCAACCAATGAAGACGACCGCATAGAGGCCACTGGTCTGCCACGCCTGCAACTGGTATCGGGCGCGTCGACGCGCGGTGATCCACGCATCAGCGATGCCGTAGGCCCATAGCGAAACGGTGGCCACCAGCCCGATCGCCAGTGTCAACGCCATCCACACGCCCGGGAGCGTCAAGGCGATCACGGCCGCACCGGGAACGACCAGCAGACAGATCGCCAGGTAGAACCAGATCGCACGATTGACCTGTCCGTTGTAGAGCTGTCCGAATCCCGGCAGTACCGACGACATCAACGCTGCGAACAGCGCACGCCGAGGGTGCGAGTGATCGACTGTGTAAGACATCCTCTTCTCCTGATTCAACCGGCTGCTACAGCCGCCCATAGCCCAAAAACCAGACCGGCAAGTTCGCTGAACCCTAGCGCCACGCCGGTAGCGAGTGCTAGCCAGTGCCACAACGAATGCGGCAGACGCCTGATCCGGTGGCCCCAAGGTCGGGGGTGTGGCACGACCCGTCCTTCCTGCCGGATACGAGCGACGACCCGTGCCTGGAATTCCGGTGGTACCTGCACCAGATCCAGTCGCAACATCGAATCGAGCTGGTCCACGATTTCTTGCCCGTGTTCCTTCATCGCGACTCCTCTGTCCCACACGCCGCGAGCAGACGCTGGCGTGCTCGCGAAAGTCGGGTTCTGAATGTGCCGACGGTACAACCGAGCAATCCGGCAGCTTCATCGGCCGATAGTTCATCGGTAAAAGACAAGGCGATCAACGCGCGATCGTCAGACGACAAGGCCTGCAGGCCCGCCCGCAACCGTTCGATGCGCTGGTTCGTCTCGACGCAGGCGACGGGATCGACGCCCAGGCGACTGTCGACGAGTTCGGGCAGGTCATCGCCACCACTCGGACGCCGGGTGCGACGGTCGAGTTCGTCGCGGGCCAGGTTTCTCGCAATCGCGAACAGCCAGGTGGACACGCGGGAGCGGCGCGCATCATAGCGGGCGCGATGTCGCCAGGCACGAAGAAACGTGTCCTGTGCGAGTTCTTCGGTATCGGTCTGCGAGAACCCCATGCGACCGAAGAAACCGAACAGGCTTCGCTGATAGCGCGTGACGACCCGGCCAAAGACGGTCGGATCGTCCGACGTCAGGTCGGCATCGTCAGTTACCGGACAATCATCGGAATCGGAGTTCATGCCCGTTATACCGATGCTCGCCGAAATCATTACAGCGATTGCTCCACACCGCGATTCAGGTGTCGTCCAGTTCGGACACGGGCGATGCGCACCAACGCGAACGATGCGCATGACCACGAACGCAGAGTTGAAGCACGAAGGTGCCACTCGACGAGCCAGTGTCCGCCGACCCGCGTGGCGACTGAAGGGGCGCCGGCGCCGGCCAGGTGATCG
>JBGSTN010000310.1:0-4306 GCA_041736455.1 Burkholderiaceae bacterium
GCTGGCGGCGCCAGCGGTACGGGCGTTTTTCCAAGCGATGGCCGATCGCCTCTGGTTGCAGGCGACCGGCGGCGCGAGTCGATTGGCGCGGATCATGTTGTTGAGCGAGCCGCCGTCGATCGACCTGGGCGAAGTGACCGACAAGGGCTCGATCAATCAACGCGCTGTCCTCAGGGCACGCGCCGGATTGGTCGACGCGTTGTATCGGGGCAGCACGCACGAGCCTGCGGTCGCGAACGGCAGCGCGGAATCCGACGCTTCGCTGGATCCGTTGCTGATCTTGCCGACCATGGCCCCACGCTGAGGTCGCATGAGCCGACTCCGTTTGATGAACTCGAAGTCGAAGTCGAAGTCGAAGTCGAACTCGAATTCGAACCCGAACCCGAACCCGAACTCGAACTCGAACTCGAAGTCGAAGTCGAGGTCGACGCCGAACTCGATACCGAACTCGAAAGTGACCTCGAAAGCCACCTCGAGAGCGATCTCGAAGCCGCCCTCGAAAGTGAATTCGAGAACGAAACCGGATGCCGAGCCGACGCTGGGCGTATTGACGGGCGTCCTCGGTTTTCATCTGGCCCAGGCCACGGTCGCGACCGATGTGAGCTTCCGGGCGACCGTCGGCGAACCGTTCGGCCTGCGCAAGGTCGAGTTCTCGCTGATGATGATGCTGCTTGCCAACGGCCCGCTGGCCCCCAAGTCGATCGCCGTGATGCTGAACCTGAGCGGCCCCAACCTCACGCTGCAACTCGACCGGATGACCGAGCGCGGTCTGTTGAGCCGGGTTCAGAACCCGCACGACGGTCGCTCGCAACATATCGTGCTGACCGGTTCCGGCATGCGCCTGGCGCGCAAGGCCGCGGCGGCCGCACGATCGCTGGAATCGACGCTCGATGCACGCCTCAGTGCCGCAGAGCACGCGATGCTGATCGAACTGCTGAGCAAGCTGAGCGGCAGGCGCAAGGCAGACGTCGCCAAGACACGGCCCGCGATGGAGCGGCAGGCGCGTGAGAGGCGTGCGCGATGATCCACTCTTCGACCAGGCAGGACTGATGAACATACAACCGCCGGAACTGCGCTTCCTGTGCGACTTCGAGGTCGAACTCGCTGCACCGATGGAACTCGGCGAAGCGCCGCCGGGGCGACGACGGATCATTCCGATCGTCGGCGGCAGTGTTCGAGGCGAGCGCCTGAACGGACGAATCCTCAACCTTGGCGCCGACTGGCAGACCGTCTATCGCGACGGCCTGGCCGTCCTCGATACCCGCTATTCGATGTGCACCGACGACGGCGCGCTGATCGACATCCGCAACCTGGGCGTGCGTCATGGACCGGCTTCGGTGATGCAGGCACTCGCACGTGGTGAGGCAGTGGATCCCGCCAGCTACTACATGCGCACGACGCCTCGATTCGAAACGGGCGACCCGCGCTATGCGTGGCTCAATCGGATCATTGCGGTGGGCACCGGCGCACGCGATGCGAACTCGGTACGCCTGAAGATCTATGAGGTACTGTGACGAGCTTCGCTCAATAGGGCAGGCCCACGTAGTTCTCCGCGAGCGAACCCATCGCGCGCTGTGACGAGAACAGGTACTCCAGATCGATGTCCTGCAGCTTCCTTTCGTACGGCGTCGCATCCGGAAACTGGTGCAGCATCGTTGTCATCCACCAGGAGAAGCGCTGCGCCTTCCAGACGCGCGCGAGCGCCTTGCGTGAATAGTCGTCGAGCCCCGCTTCGCCGCGCCCCTGGTAATGGTCGAGCAGCGCGTGATACATGTACTGGATATCGGAGGCCGCACTGTTCAGGCCCCGCGCGCCAGTGGGCGGAACGATATGCGCCGCATCGCCGGCCAGGAACATGTTGCCGTAGCGCATCGGCTCGGCGACGAAGGATCGCAGCGGCGCGATGCTCTTCTCGATCGATGGCCCTGTTTCAAGCCTCGCAGCGTCTTCGGCGGGCAGGCGTCTTTTCAGTTCGGCCCAGAATGCGTCGTCCGACCAGTCCTCGACCTTGTCGGTGAGCGGAACCTGAAGGTAGTAGCGGCTCAGAACGCGCGAACGCAACGAACACAGTGCGAAGCCCCGCTCGTGCTTCACGTAGATCAGCTCCGGAGACACCGGCGTGGTCCGCGACAGGATGCCCAGCCAGCCGAACGGATAGACGCGTTCGAATTCGTTGATCCGGTCCTTAGGAATCGACTTGCGGCTGACTCCGTGAAAGCCGTCGCACCCGATGATGTAGTCGCAATCGAGGCGCTCCGTCTCGTTGCTGTCGGCGCCGCGCCGGAACGTCAGATAGGGGCGGGTGCTCGTCATGTCGTGGGGCGTCACGTCCTTTGCTTCATGGATCACGATGCCGGACGCGCGGTCGCGCGCCTCGTACAGGTCGCGGGTCACTTCGGTCTGACCATAGACGATCACCGTGGAGCCACCCGTTGCGTGCTTGAGGTCGATCCGATCCTTCACCCCGTGATGGGCGATGTAGAAGCCTTCGTGAATCTCGCCCTCGCGATCCATCCGCTCGCCGCACCGGGCTTCGCGCATCAGTCGGGCGAAGCCCTCCTCGAGGACACCGGCGCGGATTCGCCCAAGCACGTAGTCGCGACTTTGCTGCTCGAGAACGACGGTCTCGATGCCCTGCAGATGCAGCAGCTGTGAAAGCAGCAGCCCCGACGGACCGCCCCCAATGATGCCGACCTGGGTCTTCATCTCGAATTCTCCTGTTCGCTCGAACGTTCGACCGCTCCGCGCATGCCCAGATAGCTTGCGATCACCTGCGGATCGTCCAGCAACCGGGCCGACGGTCCGGCAAGCACGAAGCTGCCATTTTCCAGCACATGGCCATGATCGGCGACCTGCAGCGCGGCGCGCGCATTCTGTTCCACCAGCAACACACTGACGCCACGCGAACGCAGACCCGCGATGACGTGAAAGATCTCGCGCACGATCCGCGGCGCGAGTCCGAGGCTCGGTTCGTCCAGCATCAGCAGCCGCGGCGCGGCCATCAACGCACGTCCGAGGGCGAGCATCTGGCGCTCGCCGCCCGACAGCGTTCCGGCGCGCTGGCTGCGACGCTCCAGCAGTCTCGGAAAGGTTTGATAGACCGAATCGAGCGAGGCATCGAGCCCGCGCTCGCCACGGCGGTATCGCACCAGCGCACCGAGTTGCAGGTTGTCGGCGACCGACATCTCCGCGAACAGTTCGCGTCGCTCCGGTACCAGGCACAGGCCGGCTGCCACGCGGTCTTCGACCGTCGTGCCCGCCAGGTCGTGGCCATCGAAGACGATCCGGCCTTCGCTGGGCAACAAGCCCATGATGGCGGCCATCAGGGTGGTCTTGCCCGCTCCGTTCGGCCCGACCACGGTCACGATCCGGCCTTCGTCCATCTGCATCGAAACCTGGTGCACGGCCCTCACCTTGCCGTAGCCCACGCTCAGTTCGCCGATGTCGAGCAGGCGGCGTGCGATCGGATTCGACGACGACGCGGGGGTCGAAGGCAACCCGTTCACGGATGCATCGGATGCGGCCTTCATTCGACGCCGCCCAGGTAGGCTTCCAGCACGGCCGGATTCCGCTGGACATCGACCGGCGTACCCTCGGCGAGTTTGCTGCCGAACTGCAGAACGACCAGGCGGTCGGTCAGCGACATCACGAAGTCCATGTCGTGTTCGACCAGCAGGATGCTCATGCCTTGCGCGCGCAGGTCACGCAGCAACGCCGCCAATTCCTCCTTCTCCTGGAAGCGCAGCCCGGCGGCGGGTTCGTCGAGCAGCAGCAGGATCGGATCCGCACAGAGCGCCCGCGCGATCTCGACGATCCGTTGCTTGCCAAGTGGCAGGCTTCCTGCCGGCTCGCTGGCATGTGCAGCAAGCCCGACCCGTTCGAGCTGGCGCATCGCCTCGGCACGCAGCGCGCGTTCCTCGGCGCGATCGAGACCCAGACAGGTCGCCGCGACACCGGAGCCGGCACGCAACGACGCACCGATCGCCACGTTTTCCAGCACCGACATCAGACCGATCAACTTGACGTGCTGGAAACTGCGCGCCATGCCCATGCGCGCGATGGCGTCGGGCATCAGACCGGAGATGCGCTGGCCCTCGAAACGAATCTCGCCCTGGGAAAGCGGCAGCATGCCGCTGATCAGGCTGAACAACGTCGACTTGCCTGCACCGTTGGGGCCGATCAGGCCGAGGATCTGGCCGCGCTCGAGGCTCAGGGATACCCGGTTGACCGCGACCAGTCCGCCGAATCGGCGCGTCGCCTGGCTGACATCGAGCAGGGTGCCGGACGCGGACGATCGCGGAACCGG
>JBGSTN010000249.1:0-2302 GCA_041736455.1 Burkholderiaceae bacterium
GCGCCATCTGCGTCAGCAGTCGCAGGCCGACGTCGCCACAGCCGACGACGAGCACGCGCGCGCGACGAAATCGCCCGGGCAATGCCTTGCGGAAATGAGTTGCTTGCATCGGGACATAATAACGGCTGACCATGATGGAACGAGAGCATTCATGACTTTTCAGGTTTCGATCAAGCCCAGCGGCCAGTCGTTCGAAGTGGAGGATGATCAGGCGGTGCTGGACGCAGCATTGGCCGCTCATGTCGTGCTTCCCTACGGTTGCAAGGACGGCGCATGCGGTTCGTGCAAGGCGCGCATCGTGTCCGGTGACATCGAGCAGGGCCCGCACACGGCCAGCGCATTGAAACCCGACGAAGCGGCCTCGGGCTATGCGCTGCTGTGCTGCTCGAAGGCGCGCTCCGATCTCGTGATCGAGGCGCGAGTCGTCGAAGGGGTGGGGGGTATTCCGCTGCGCAAGCTGCCTTGTCGCGTCGGCTCGATAGAAATCGTCACACCGGACGTGGCGATCCTCAAACTCCAGCTGCCGGCCAACGAACGTCTGCAGTTCCTTGCGGGCCAGTATGTCGAGATCATTCTTCGCGACGGCTCGCGCCGTTCGTATTCGATGGCCTGTCCGCCCCATGCGGCGGACATCATCGAGTTGCACGTGCGCCATACGCCCGGTGGCAAGTTCACCGATACGCTCTTCGGTGCTGCAGAACCCGCCGTCAGGGAAAAGTCCATCCTGCGATTCGAGGGGCCGATGGGCACGTTCTTCCTGCGCGAGCAAACGGACAAGCCGATCATCATGGTGGCCAGCGGCACCGGGTTCGCACCGATCAAGGCGATCGTCGAGCACATGATCCACAAGGATATCCGCCGCCCGATGACACTCTACTGGGGAGGGCGCCGCCCGCGCGACCTCTACCAGAATGCGCTGTGCGAGCAGTGGGCCCGTGATCTGCCTCACTTCACCTACGTGCCGGTGGTATCCGATGCGACGCAAGAAGATGCCTGGCAGGGTCGCACGGGCTTCGTCCATCGTGCCGTGATGCACGACTTCCCCAATCTGTCGGGCTACGAAGTCTATGCATGCGGCGCGCCCATCGTCGTCGATTCGGCGCGAACCGATTTCGTCGCGCACTGCGCGTTGCCTGCCGACGATTTCCATGCCGATTCGTTCACGACCGCTGCCGACCACGCGAATGATGTTGCGACCACTTGACGGCATCACCGTGATCGCCCTCGAGCAGGCGGTGGCCGCACCGTACTGCACGAGTCGATTGGCCGACATGGGCGCGCGCGTCATCAAGATCGAGCGCCCGGAGGGTGACTTCGCCCGCGGCTACGACAAGGCCGTGTTCGGTGAGAGTTCGTATTTCGTCTGGATCAATCGCGGCAAGGAATCTATCGCGCTCGATCTGAAGGAGGCCGACGATCTTGCGTTGATGCAGGCGATGGTGTCGACGGCCGACGTGTTCATCCAGAATCTCGCCCCCGGCGCGGCAGCACGCCTGGGGCTGGGCTCGGAAGCGTTGCGTGCGCGTCATCCGCGACTGATCACCTGCGACATCTCGGGCTACGGGGCAAGCGGTCCGGCGAGCAAGCAGAAGGCCTATGACCTGCTCGTGCAGGCCGAGAGTGGCCTGGTGGCGGTGAGCGGTGCGCCCGGCGAATGGGGGCGTATCGGTGTCTCGCTGTGCGACATCAACGCAGGCATGAATGCCGTGATCGGCATTCTGGAGGCGCTGACCTTGCGCAGTCGAACCGGTGTCGGCGGACCGGTCGAAGTATCGCTGTTCGGCACGGCGGCCGAATTGATGGGCGTACCCTATCTGCAGGGGCGCTATGGCGGCAAGGCGCCGGAACGGGTCGGCCTGCGACATCCCACGGTCGCGCCCTATGGCTATTTCCGTTGTCGTGATGGCCGCGAGATCGTGATCTCGATCCAGAACGAGCGCGAGTGGCACCAGTTCTGTGATGCGTTCATGGCCGATCCGGGTTTTGCCATCGATGCACGCTTCGTGTCGAATCCGCAGCGTTGCGCGCATCGCGATGAACTCGACGCGCGCATTCAACAACGCTTTTCCGAACTCGATCACGCACAGGCGGTACGGCGATTGACCGAGGCGAACACGGCTTACGGTTCGATCAGTTCGGTCGCCGACCTGATCGCGCATCCGCAGTTGCGCACCACGCCGATGCCCGTCGGTCCGGACGGCGCCGAGCAGGCGCTGTTGCCGGCCATACCGTACCAGACGGACTCGACGCCGCAGCAGTTCGCGCGCGCCCCGGCGATCGACGAACACGGTGCGGCGATTCG
>JBGSTN010000403.1:0-2667 GCA_041736455.1 Burkholderiaceae bacterium
GCGACGCGGCTCACGTATTGCTCGGGCGGTTCTCCGACCCGGACCGCTTCAAGGCGTTCGGCGGCGTCCGGGTCTGCCGGCAGCAGCAACTCGAAGCGCACGCCGATCTGGGCAAGCAGTTCGCGGCGACGGGGACTTGCCGAAGCAAGCCAGATCAGGGTCGGTGATACGGATGTCTGGCGAGTATCGTCCATGCTCGGTAGAGTTGTTCCGCCAGTACGATCCGCACGATCGGGTGGGGCAGGGTGAGGTCGGAGAGGCGAAGGGATTCCTGGGCCGCCAGCTTGAGCGAATCGGCGATGCCATCCGGTCCGCCGATGACGATGGCGACGGGTGTCACCAACGCCTGCCAGCGTTCCAGATGTCCGGCGAGAGCCATGGTATTGCATCGCGCACCGTGTTCGTCGAGGACGACGATCCGCGCGCGCCTCGGAAGGGCGGTGCGGATTCTTTCTGCCTCACGCGCAAGACATTGCGCGACATTCACGCTGCCGGTGCGCGGCTCGGCCTTGATCTCGTGCCATTGAACGGCCAGTTCGGCCGGCATCCGTTTGCTGTATTCATCGACCGCGGTATCGACCCAGCCCGGCATGCGCGTGCCGACTGCGAGCAGGTGCAGCGGCACGTCACTCGTCGCCGGCTTCCATGACGGCCGCACCGGTCGTGGCGCCCAGTTTCATGCGCACGGGTTTGCCGCCCCAGATGTCTTCCAGCTGGTAATAGGAGCGGATGGCAGGCTGCATGATGTGCACGACGGCATCGGCCGCATCGACCAGCACCCATTCGCCGGTTTCTTCTCCCTCGATCGAAAGGACGTCGCCACCTGCCGCCTTCACACGGTCCCGGACGTGGTGCGCAAGCGAACGGGTCTGGCGATTCGACGTACCACTGGCGATGATCACCCGGTCGAAGAGGCTCGTCATCTCGGTGGTGTTGAACACCTTGATGTCCTGCGCCTTGACGTCCTCCAGGGCGTCGACGATCGCGCGTTGCAGCTTTCTCACATCCATGCGTCAGGGTTCCTGTCGGTAGAGATCGTTGAGTGCAATGTAGTGTGCAACGCCGTGAGGAAGCAGTTCGGCCACAGGCTCGTGCCTTCTGATGGCAGCGCGCAGCCTGGTCGACGACACGGCGACCGCCGGCATTCGAAAGAACACCACGTCGCCCGCCGCCGTGTCTGACAGCGCGTCACGACCATGAGTCTCCAGGAACGCTTCGACCGCGGCCGGAAAATCGTGCAGGCCGACGGTTTCGCGCTGCGTGGCCGCGATATGACAGAAGTCCGTCAGTTCCTGCCATCGATGCCAACTCGCCAGGTTCTGCAACTGGTCGCTGCCGATGATCAGCACGAGGGCAACTTTGGTGCCCAGTTCGCCGCGCAGCGAGGCGAGCGTATCGATGGTATAGCTGTCCCCGCCGCGACATGTTTCACGATCGTCGACCCGCCAGTCGGGATGCGATGCGATCGCCTCGCGCAACATCGCGATGCGATGCCCGGCATCGGTTTGCCTGTGCTGCTTCTGCCAGGATCGTGCAGTCGGAATGAAGCGGATCGCATCGAGCTGCAATGCAGTCTGCGCGGCGCGCGCGAGAGCGATATGACCGACGTGGACCGGATCGAACGAGCCACCGAGCAGCCCGATACGTTCCGGTCTCGACGCATGCGTCATGCCCAATCGCGCGGCGGCAGGAAGTCGGTATAGAGGCGGGCTTCGGGCGAACCGGCTTCCGGCGCCCAATCGTACTGCCAGCTCACCAATGGCGGCATCGAGACGAGAATGCTTTCCGTGCGACCGCCCGACTGCAATCCGAACAACGTGCCGCGATCGAACACCAGATTGAATTCGACGTAACGGCCGCGACGGTAGAGCTGGAACGCACGTTCGCGCTCGCCGTATTCATGGGCCACGTTGCGTTCGACGATCGGCACGTACGCCTTCGTGAATGCGTCACCGACGTTTCGCGTCAGCGCGAACGCGGTGTCGAAGTCGGGCTCGGCCAGGTCGTCGAAGAAGATTCCGCCGATGCCACGTGCTTCGCCGCGATGCTTCAGATAGAAGTATTCGTCGCACCACTTCTTGTAGCGCGGGTGATGATCCGGCCCGAAGGGCGCGAGTGCGTCGCGACAGGTGCGGTGAAAACTGACGGCGTCCTGTTCGAAGCCGTAATAGGGCGTGAGATCCATGCCGCCGCCGAACCACCAGACCGGATTCGGATCGCCGGGCTCCGCGGTCGTGAAGAACCGGACATTCAGGTGGGTGGTGGGCACATACGGATTGCGCGGGTGGATGACCAGCGAGACGCCCATCGCTTCGAAAGGCTTGCCGGCGAGGCCCGGCCGCGATGCGCTGGCCGAAGCCGGCAGACCCCCGCCGGTCACATGGGAGAACAGCACGCCGCCGCGTTCGAAGACGCTGCCGTTCTCGATGACCCGGGTGATGCCGCCACCGCCTTCCGGGCGAACCCACCGGTCCTCGCGAAACGGGCGCCCTTCGATCCCTTCGAGGGCGGAAACGATACGGGACTGCAGGCCCGTCAGGAAGTTCTTGACCGCGGGCAGGTCGGGCCGCTGTGCGGTGCTCATCGGGTGGACGTGCCGCCCGGGTTGCCCGAGGCGCCGCCGGAACGTGCCTGCAGCGCGCGATAGCCGATGTCTTTTCTGTATTG
>JBGSTN010000405.1:0-4234 GCA_041736455.1 Burkholderiaceae bacterium
GCGTGCGCATCGACCGGGCGCTCGGTGTCCCCTATGCCATCTACCGCGGGCCCGTATTCCGCGCCGACGAGAACAACGTGGGGCTGCGTGCCTTCCGGTCGACGCGGGTCGAGCTCGACCTGGGCGTTGCCGCGGCGTTCGGTTCGGACAACTCGGAGGTACGGATTCGAAGCGGATTGCCGGAACTCGGCACGCTTGCCGAGATAGGCCCGCAGCTGTCGGTGCGCCTGGGCGCGGTCGACTCGACTGTACCGGCGGGGCGTCATCCCTTGACGCTCGAACTGCCGCTGCGCGGTGTATTCAACGTGACCGACGACTTCGCGTATCGCGGCCTGGCATTCGAACCGAAGCTGGTCTGGCGTACCAGACTGCCGGCCCGTTTTGACCTGAGCGTGACCACGAGCCTGGTGTTCGGCAGCCGCAAGCTCGCCGATACCTTCTACGGCGTCGCCGACCGGTATGCGCGACCCGACCGGCCAGCCTACGAGGCCGATGCCGGGCTGATCAGTACGCGGCTCGGCATCGCGGTCGGGCGCGCGTTGGGCCCCGACTGGCGACTGGTCGCTTTCGCGCGCCTGGACCATGTAGGCGGGGCCAGCAACGAAGACAGTCCGCTCGTCGAGTCACGCCATGGCTGGACGGCCGGCATCGGATTCAACTGGACGGTGTTGCGTTCGTCCCGCCCGGCAGCTTCCTGAACAGATCGTGCGTGCCGGACGCGCGGCAGAACCGGCCGTGCAACTCAGTCGAACACGCGACACGGTCGAACGCGCAACACGGTCGAGCACGCAACGGAGCTGGACCCGCTACACGACCAAGGACTAGCGCTACGTGCACGCCCTGGTCGATGGAGAATCGTGGTTCGGACCGGAGCCTGTATTCAAGGGCGGGAACCGACTGCAGCAGGCAAATGAACAGGAAGAGGAAAAGGAAAAGGGCTCGAGTCGCGAGACCCAAGCCCTTCAAATCATTAGCAATTTTGGCGCGGCTGGCAGGATTTGAACCCACGACCCCCTGGTTCGTAGCCAGGTACTCTATCCAACTGAGCTACAGCCGCTGATACAGGAGCGGGAGTATAGCGCAGATATTTCGAAGCCCGACGCAGTGCACCATGCCCGCATCCGTTTATTGTCGTATAGTGGTAAATACTTTCTTTATTTGAAATATCGATTGCCGCGGCGGCGGGTGCTGCCTAGAATGCCCATACAAACAACGCCAGGAGACCATCATGTCAGCCATACCGAATGCTTCGCCTGCTTCGAACGATGCCGGTGACATAGATCCCGCCGAGACGTCGGAATGGCTCGATGCGCTTGAAGCGGTCATCGATCGCGAAGGACCGGATCGCGCGCACTTCCTGCTGTCGCGGATGATCGAACAATCGCGGCGCTCCGGGGCGTACATCCCTTTCTCCGCGAATACCGCATACGTCAACACGATTCCTCCGCATCTCGAGGCGAGGAATCCGGGCAACCCCGAGTTCGAGGAAAGGATCCGTTCCTTCATCCGCTGGAATGCGATGGCGATGGTCGTGCGGGCGAACAAGCACAATCCGCCCGATGGCGGCGACCTCGGTGGCCATATCGCGTCGTTCGCGTCGTTGGCATCGATGATCGGTGCCGGAATGAATCACTTCTGGCATGCCCCGCACGAAGGGCACGGCGGCGACCTCGTCTATTTCCAGGGACACACCGCGCCCGGAATCTACGGACGCGCCTTCCTCGAAGGGCGATTGACGGAAGAGCAGCTCGACAACTTCCGGCAGGAAGTCGGCGGCATCGGCCTTTCCTCGTATCCGCATCCGAAGCTGATGCCGGAATTCTGGCAGTTCCCGACCGTGTCGATGGGACTCGGTCCGATCATGGCGATCTATCAGGCGCGTTTTCTCAAGTATCTGCATGCGCGCGGCATTGCCGACACCAGCAATCGCAAGGTCTGGGTGTTCTGCGGTGACGGCGAAATGGACGAGCCGGAGTCGCTGGGTGCGATCAGTCTGGCGTCGCGCGAGAAGCTCGACAACCTGATCTTCGTGATCAACTGCAATCTTCAGCGCCTCGATGGTCCGGTGCGGGGCAACGGCAAGATCATCCAGGAACTCGAAGGGGAGTTCCGGGGTTCAGGCTGGAATGTCATCAAGCTGATCTGGGGTTCGTACTGGGACAAGCTGCTCGCACGTGACAAGGACGGCCTGTTGCAGCGGCTGATGATGGAGACCGTCGACGGCGAGTACCAGGCATACAAGGCCAATGACGGCGGCTACGTGCGCCGGAAGTTCTTCGGCAAGTATCCTCAGTTGCTCGAAATGGTCTCGCGCATGACCGACGAGGACATCTGGCGCCTCAATCGTGGTGGGCACGACCCCCACAAGGTCTATGCGGCTTTCCATGCGGCCGTCAATCATATCGGCCAGCCCACGGTGATCCTCGCCAAGACCGTCAAGGGTTACGGCATGGGCCGTGCGGGCGAGGCGAAGAATCCTACCCACCAGATGAAGAAGCTCGACGCCGATGCCGTGCGCGAGTTTCGTGATCGTTTCAACATCCCCGTTCCCGACGATCAGCTCGCGAAGCTGCCGTTCTTCAAGCCCGCCGACGACACGCCCGAAATGCAATACATGCTCGAACGGCGCAAGGCGCTGGGCGGTTCCCTGCCGCAGCGTCGCACGCGAGCCGACGAGCAATTCAAGGCGCCCGAACTTGCCGCATTCAAGTCGATCCTCGAGCCCACCGCCGAAGGTCGCGAGATCTCGACGACGCAGGCATTCGTTCGAGTGCTGACCGCGCTGATACGCGACAAGGCGCTCGGACCCCGCGTCGTCCCGATCGTGCCCGACGAAGCGCGAACCTTCGGCATGGAAGGCATGTTCCGCCAGCTTGCGATCTATTCGCCCGAAGGCCAGAAGTACGAACCGGTCGATCGCGACCAGGTGATGTACTACCGCGAAGACAAGAGCGGGCAGATTCTCGAAGAGGGGATCAACGAAGCCGGGGCGTTCAGTTCGTGGATCGCTGCCGCGACGTCCTATTCGTCGAACAATCGCATCATGATCCCGTTCTACATCTACTACTCGATGTTCGGCTTCCAGCGAATCGGCGACCTGGCCTGGGCGGCCGGTGACATGCAGGCGCGAGGTTTCCTGCTGGGCGGCACGGCGGGGCGCACCACGCTCAACGGGGAAGGCCTGCAGCACGAGGACGGCCACAGCCACATTCTTTCGTCGACGATACCGAACTGCGTGTCCTATGACCCGACCTACGCGCATGAAGTCGCCGTCATCATCCGGCACGGCCTCGAGCGCATGGTCGAGAACCAGGAGAACGTCTACTTCTATCTCACGTTGATGAACGAGAACTATCCCCAGCCCGGGCTGCGCGAGGGGGACGAGCAGGGCATCATCAAGGGGATGTACCGGATTCGCGAGGGGCAGGGCAAGGCCAAGGGCAGCCGGGTGCAACTGCTCGGTTCGGGCACGATTCTGCGCGAGGTACTGGCCGCCGCCGAGATGCTCGAGACGGATTGGGGTGTGGCGGCCGATGTCTGGAGCGTGACCAGCTTCACCGAGCTGCGACGCGAAGGACTCGATCTCGAACGCGAGCGCCTGTTGTCGAAGACCGGCGATGCCTCGCGTGTCCCCTACGTGACGCAACTGCTGGCCGACACGAAGGGACCCGTGATCGCGTCGACCGACTACATGAAGCTCTTTGCAGATCAGATTCGTCCTTTCATTCCCAGCGGGCGCAGCTATCGCGTGCTCGGTACCGACGGTTTCGGACGGTCGGATTTTCGATCCCGGTTGCGCGAGCACTTCGAAGTCGATCGACGCTTCGTGACTCTGGCCGCGTTGCGCGGTCTCGTCGACGATGGTGAAAAGAAAGTGGCCTGCATCGCCGAGGCGATCGAGAAGTACGGTATCGATACGAACAAACCCAACCCAGCTTACGCCTGAGGCGGCAAGGATCGAATCAATGAGCAGTCACGTCGAAGTGAAAGTGCCTGATATCGGTGACTTTGCCGATATCGAAGTGATCGAGGTCATGGTGAAACCCGGCGATTCCATTGCCGTCGAACAGAGCCTGATCACGGTGGAAAGCGACAAGGCCTCGATGGAGATTCCGTCGAGTGCGGCGGGTGTGGTCGAATCGGTGGCAGTGAACGTCGGCGACAAGGTCTCCGAAGGAACGTTGCTCGTGGTATTGAAGGCCGATGGCGCCACTGCGGGACAAGCGGGCCGATC
>JBGSTN010000449.1:0-4346 GCA_041736455.1 Burkholderiaceae bacterium
GGCGGCGGTTCGAGCGGATCCGTCGGCACGGGTGGCGGTGCCGTGACGGGCTGCGGTACGGTTGCAGGCGGATCGGTATTGACCGGCGGCGATACCACCACTGCCGGATCGCTGGTCGATGAACCCACCGCACTGTCGCTCCCGCCCCCGACAGCACCAGCGACCGCTGCACCGCCGAGTCCGATTCCGGCCAGCCACCATGGCGAAAAATCCTGCCAATTCGCCGGCGCCTGTTCGGCCACGGCAAGGTCGCCACCCAGCATCAGGAAGCGTCCGCTGCTGAGTGCGCCCAGCGGCTGTGTTGCCGGCGTTACCGAGGCATTCGCCACACCATCGAACCCGGATAGAACGAACGAGCATACTTCAGTGGGCGAGCACTCGGTATAGAAATTACTGACGGTCAATGAGTCGCCGTGGGTAAGGCCCTCGACAACGAGGTCGCTGCCATCACGCATGACCGATGGTGTGGGTTCGCCGGCACGGCCCGAAATCCGATAAGTGAAACCCGCAGCGGCCTCGATCCGCGTCGGCCCGGCGCTGAGCGCCATGGCACTGGAGTCGCCGGTTGGCGAAATTACTTCAAGAGTCCGATCCATATGCTCCCCTTGGCATTCTTGCCGGGCCTGTCGCTCTTCGCTCGTCCGTGTGCAGGCAACGGGCGTGCCTGGAGCCATCCGGTCGGAAGACAGTGAATGAAGTTGTCAGAAAGCGTGACGTCGGCTGTCGATTTCCGTTGAGGATCGGCAGCAACGCCCTCTGTTCCGCGCCCGAACCCAGCACTTCTGCAGCGACGATCACCTGGCGCTTGGCATCCACCGCGGCTTGCGCCGCATAGCCTTGGATCACACCTTTGCCCGTGGCCATCTTTGCGCTGTCCGGGTCGGTTACGTTGCCCTTGATCTCCTTACCCTTGTCATTGCGCCGCGGCGCCTTGAACGCAATGAAGGCGCGGATCCGCGCGGCTTCTTCACTAAGGGCCTTCGCTCGCTCAAGACGGCCAGCATCCAGCGAAGGCTCGGGTTTACCTTCGTCGTTGTTTCGATGCGCCGCGACAATCTTGCTCGCCGCCTTCTCGTGTCGTGCCGCCTTTTGCGCAAGCTCCGCATGCGTGCCGCTTCGCTCCTTGCTCGCATTGCCGGGCAGCTCGACCCCGTCGATAACGAACATCTCGCGTCCGATCATGTCCATCTCGACACATACCAGCAGCACTTGCGTGAACAGCGGTCCGATCTCCGAGCCAAGCTCTCGCACGAACTTCGCGATGCTTGTGTATGTCGGTGCTTGATCGCCGCTGATCGCCATGAACAACACGTTGTCGCGGCACGCCCGCTCGATCGACCGACTGCTGATAAGGCCGCGGATGTAGGCCGGCAACACGATCTTGAGCATCACGCGCGGGTCGTACGCGCTCGCATCGGTGACGTCGTTGCGGAACTTTGTATCCAGCCCCGTAAGGTCGAGGTCATGGTCGACCAGATGATCCAGTGCAAACTCGAACGTTCCAGGCAGGATCTGCTCCTCGAGCACGACTGCCAGAAACCTCGGGCTGCGATCCACAAGCTTGTAGCGCGGCATGACGGAAGTCTCTTCGGCAACGCCCGATTCCCTCGTGTCAGACGGTTTTTGCACAACCTCAACGGAAATCGTCATCGCGTTCTCCACGTCGGACAGGATGGCGATGCAGCGCCGGTAGTAGGCTTTGCCGTCGAGCGTTGTCGTGACCGTGCGCGTAGTCGACCTACTTGAGTACGCTCAGGAGGTTGTTGAAATCGTCTGTCCAGGCCGCCCTGCCCTCGGGCATTTCTATTGCCGATGCTGCCTTCGCTATTTCTGGAGCGGCCAGGGCAGCAGGATCCCGCGCCACCAGCACCCAGTCCGTGCGACGAAGTTCCGAATCGACCGCTTCATCGTGAACGAGCACCGCATGCAAGCCTCGCGCCGTGGCTATTGCCTGTACAACCGGCGCCATGCGCAGGAAGCGGTTCGTCACGTGAAAGGCGATCACACCCGAGGGTTGCATGTGGCGTTCATAGGCAGCCATGGCTTCGGTGGTGATCAGATGAACCGGCACAGAGTCGCCGGAGAACGCGTCCACGGCCAGCACGTCGAAACGCTGGGGTGCTTCTCGTTCCAGCGCGAGGCGGGCATCGCCGAGCACGCGCTCGATGGAAGCCTTGCTGTGCTTCAGGAAGGTGAATTCATTGTCGGCGAGCTCGTAGACCTGAGGATTGATCTCGTAGATGCGATAGACATCGCCAGTATGCCCGTAGACCGCCAGCGTGCCCGCCCCCAGTCCGATGAGACCGACGCGAAGCGGACCCTCGGGGGCGGAGGTCAATGCACGTCCGATGCCCGAGGTGCGGCCGTAGTAGGTTGTGGCTTCATCCTGACGCGCGACGTCCAGGTACTGCTCGCCGTGCTTCACCGAGCCGTGGTACATCTGGCGCGAACGGCGCTCCGCGTCGTCGTCCGACGTGTCCAGCGTGACGAGCGTGCCGTAAAAATTGCGCATGACTCGCCGGGCATCGGTGAAGTCGTCCCGTACCTGAAAGACCAGTGCAGCCGCGCAGGCGACACCAAGCCCGATCGACACCACGCGGCGAGTCGCGCTTTGCCACACCCAGACGCCGGCCAGCGCGGTCAGCACGAGGCCGATGCCGAGTTCGTAGTACGCTGGAAGCACCAGCGGTGCGATCAGGCCGACGGTGATGCCACCGAGGGCGCCGCCCATCGCAAGCATCAAATAGAAGCGTGTCAGATAGCGCTGGGTAGGCCGCGCCTGGGCCGTCTCGCCGTGAAGCACCATGCACAACACGAAGAGCCCGACGACGTAGATGGGTATCGCGGTGTGGAGGTCCGAGCCCACCGAGTGCTGCAGGCCAAAGGCGCACAGTGCAAGCGCCAAGGCTGCCGCCGGCAGGAACACACGACGGCTGTACCAGTGGTCGCTCTCGAAACACAGCACGAAGGTCATCAGATAGACGACGAGTGGCAGCACCCACAGAAAAGGGATTGCCGCCACGTTCTGCGTGAGGTGATTCGTGATCGCCAGCAGCAGCCACGAGGCGAGTGCCGGAAGAGTCAGCCACAGCGACATCTGGGTGAGCCCCGGAGGACCTTGCGCGTCGTCGGCAGAGATCGCCACCAGCGTCGCCGGCGCCTTCGCGTCGGGCATCTTCCACACCTGCCACGCGACGCCCGCGCACAGCGCGACGAAGAGCACATAGGCCGCGCTCCACCCCCAGGCCTGGGCGTGCAGTTCCGTCGTGGTCTCGATGAGCAATGGATAGCACAACAGCGAAACGAGCGAAGCCAGATTGGACAGAGAGAAGTAGCGATACGCCTGCACACCCCAGGTGCCGCGCGCCAGCCAGTACTGCAGCAGCGGCCCGGTAGTGCAGAGCACGAAGTAAGGCAGGCCGATCGTCGCCAAAAGGAGCCCGAGAATCCAGAGCGTGGGCTCTTCAGTGCCGTCGGGTTTCCAGCGGGGATGCGCAAGGATCGGGAGAACGACCAGGCTCACGCCCAGCAGCAAGGCATGCAAACGGGCTTGTGAACGCGTGCCAAGCAGCCTCGTGATGGCGTCGGCATAGGCGTAGCCGGCGAGCAGCACGCACTGGAAGAACACCATGCACACCGACCACACCGCTGCGGATCCACCGAACCACGGCAGGATCTGCTTGGCGATCAGGGGTTGCACGAGAAAGAGCAGGAAGGCACTCGTGAAGATCGTTCCTGCGAACAGCAACTTGATGGCAGACATGGTGTCGTCGTCCATTGGAGATATCGGGAACTTCCACTGGAGAGGTCGGTCGCCAATAAACAGGCTGGCTTCAAGGGTTGATGCCCAGTCGCCGGTGCAGGATCGGGTTCGATTCTGCCAGACCCGCGGATCGGAGAAGAACCGACCGGAACACGCGAGAGCCAAGCCTCACGATGACGATAGACGTCAGGTATTCGTCGCCGAAGGCTCACGCAGTAATGACCACAAACCGCGGCCCCCCGTCCAGGCCACGATAGTCGTCGAAACCCGAATCTGTCGTTGGCGCATCCGACAGGAAGACACGACAGTCCGGCTCGTTCGACGCCGTTGCCGTGTCCATCCGACGCATCGTCTGCACTGCACAGTCCCGTTGTGGACGTCGTTGTCGCGCGGCACGTCGAGAACGTCGCGAGCTTGCTGTGCCTGGATGCAAGGATTGGTAAGGACTCGTCCGTGACTTTCGCGACGATCAAATCGGCAACCGTTGGCTGAAAACCGCTCATCGCGTCCCGCGCATGCTCTCCATCAGCATCTGCGCCGGATCGGGCGACTGCTCCGTGCGCAGGGGCGTGGCACGCTCCAG
>JBGSTN010000463.1:0-6408 GCA_041736455.1 Burkholderiaceae bacterium
GGTTGCGCCGCGATGGCCGCTGTCGGCCGCGACAGGCTGCATCAGGCATGCTGCCGCGCAAAGCACCAGGATCCGTCCGACAGCGGTCGAACGACGACCCGATGCTCCTGGCCCTGTAACGACCGTTCGCCGTTCAGTGCTTGCGACACGTTCGGTCGCGATGGTGGGTCGCAACCCGTTCGCGGTCGAACGCCCAGGTCTTGCCAGTGAATTCTCGATAGATCGCATGCTCGTCCAGCCTCCGGAAGTCAGACGAGTCATTTGGCTCCCTGCAGGCGACAGCTTGCGGGCTCACGGGCGGCGCCATGATGATCATCTGGGGCGAACCGGTGACAGGCGGCAGGAAAGTGGCAATAGTGCACATCGGCGATGGCAGCAGCGCACATGCCTGCGTCATCACGTCCGTTCGTCGCCGCGCGCGTGTCCTGCGGTGATCCGGCGCGGCCTGCCGATCAGCGCATCATCGTCCAGAGCTTCGCATCGACACAGGCTGCCGCCATGAAGCCGCCCATCGCGGCACCGTTGATGCCGGGGCTGACCACGTCCTGTCCGGCCAGGAGCAGGCCCTTCACGGGTGAGCGAACCCGCAGCGACGGTGCGCCCAGTCGGCTGGCCGTGAACTCGATGCCGTACATCGCGCCGTGGTCGGCATTGACGAACGAGGCTTGCGACAGTGGCGTCGAGACGTCATGGAAATCGATCATGGGCGCGAGCCGGGGAAAATGACGCCTGAACTGCGCAAGCAGTTTCTCGGTGATCCACGACTTGGTCGCTCGATAGCTCTCATCGCGATGACCTGTCTCGCTCTGCGCCCATGCCGCGAAAGGTGCCCATCGGCACAGGGCGAGCACTTCAGCCGTGTGCCGTTCAGGGTCCGCATGCGCGGGATCCTTCAGTGACGGGAACGAGACGAACAGCCCCGGCGCTTCGTCGTCGACGGGATCTTCCCAGACGCGCCCGATCTCGTTCGATTCGTAGATCCAGACGTTCGCCGCCGATGCCCCGAGCTTGCGGATATCGGCATTGAAGCCGATGTACAACGTGACGTAGGCGACGCTCGGCTTGAACTGACCGACATCCCGGCGCCATGCCGAAGCCACGCCATCGGGCAGTATCGCCTGCGTGTTGTATACGCCGATCGACGAGATGACGACAGGCGCGGTCATCGCGTCGCCGTCCGCGGTACGCACCCCGATCACGCGATCGCCATCGGTTTCGATTCGGGTGACGGCGCATTCTGTGCGCAACAGTCCGCCGCCGGCCTCGATCACGCTGCCCAGCGTCGTGGCGAACTCGCGAGGGCCGCCGATCGGGTAGTAGGCACCATCGTCGAAGCTGCCTGTCACGATCGCATGGATGAACAGCGGCGACTCGGCAGGCACCATCCCGTAGTCGCCCCATCGTGCCGACAGTATCGCGGCGAGCCGCCTGTCTTCGAAGTGACTCACCGCCTGCGCAGTCGTCACGCAGAGGGCGTCCCGGATCCGGCCGGCGTGCCACCAGCGCAGCAACGCACCCACTGCCCGGGGCAACGCCTGTCCGGCAAAAAGCACCTTGGTCGTGCCAATGGCGCGATCGCAGGCGTCGAAATAGGCGTCGATGCCGGCCGCCTCGGCCGGGAACGCCGCCTTCAGATGCGCAACGTAGACCGAACGGGGCGACTCGATCGGAAACTCCAGTCCGGGCAACCGCACGATGTCGAACGGTGAACCGGTAGGCGCGAAGCGCAACTGTCCGTTGCTCAGCCACTTCAGCAGGCGACCGAATGCCTGGGGTGCTCCAGGTTCGTCACCGAGACCGCCGAGATAGTGCACTCCGGTCGAGAACCGGTACTCGCGTCGCTGGAACGTCTGCGTGAGCCCGCCGAGCTGGTAGTGCCGCTCGAGCAGCGCGACACGACGCCCGCGCTTGGCCAGCGCTGCCGCCGCAACAAGGCCGCCGATGCCGGATCCGACGACGATCGCGTCGAATGCCGTCGCCTTCATCGATGAATCAGCGGTCAGGCTGCGAAGGTGAACCGCGTGCCGGTCGACGAGCGGATGAACTTGTCGGGCATTTCCTGCTGCACCATCGAGACGAATGTCTCGCCCGAACAATGCATGGGGATCAGTACATCGGGATCGATCGCCTTGAGTTCGGCGAGCGTCTGGCGTTGATAGTCGAGCGGATGCGGCGCCAGGTGAAAGCCGCCGAGAATCGCATGCACCTTGTCGATACCAGTGACCTTCATCGCCGTGCGAACCGAATTCACGATGCCGCGATGACCGCACGATGTCATCACGACCAGACCGCGCCCCTTCACGTGATAGACGGTCGCCTGCTCGTGCTCGAAATCGTCGGGCGCCATCGTGATGCTGCGCTTCGATTCCGGCATGCCGGCGGCCTCGCAACCCAGACCGCCGTTCATGCCCACGCTCATTCGCGTGGGCGACAACACCCGCTCGAACGATTCGCGCGGAATCCATCCCGTCGTCACGCCGTGGTCGGCCAGGATCGATGGTTTCTCGGCGAACGTCACCGTCAGCCCGGCCGCCTTGATCGCCTCGCGATCCATCGCGCCGAAGCTTCCCGCGTCGCCCGGGACGTTCAGCTCGCGTGTGCAGAAGCATTCCTCGCCACCGAGATAGAACGGCAGGCCCGCCTTCAGCTTGCCCTGGTTGGCTTTGAGAAACCCCACCATGCCGCCGAAATGATCGTAGTGCCCGTGGCTCAGTGCCAGCGCATCGAGCCTGGACGCATCGATGCCGGCCAGCAGCATGTTGTTGAGCAGCGTTTCCGACGTGTAGGCGAAATCGATCAGCACCTGGCGTGTCTCGGCGCCGCGCGACGATTCCAGGTGCAATGCAAGACCCCATTCGTTCTGCAATGTGCGTTGTGGCGGCGTGCGTGGAGCGACTGCGAAGCCCAGACGCTGGACCTGCACGGGCCCGTAGGCACGGCTGGGCTCGAACGCATGATGGTAGGAATCGGTGACGACGCGAACGGCCAGCCGGTCGACGACCGGCACATCGGCATTCGATGCCAGGGGACGGGCACTCGCGACGCGCGCGCCGAAGAGACCCCCGGCCGCAACCAGCGCGAGCGAGCCGGAGCCGGCACGAAGGAGGTTGCGGCGCGAAGCATGACCGAGGTAGGTGTCGTTCGCCGGGTTGGATCGCATGGTCTCTCCTGATTGTGATTGGCAGTGAACAACGGAAGATTCTGTACCACGGCGGAGCGGGCGGCAATGCGTTGGAATACCATGTGACCCGTGAGTCGACCAACGAACGAACGAACGGATCGGTTCGAGGTTCGGGGCCGTTGCTTCGCGCAGATGCCTGCGCGTCGATGACGAATCATACGAGGAGTGCCGACTTGATCTCCGAGCGGGTCCTGACCTGGTTGTCGCCCCTCTTCAGGCAGGTGGTCGCCGAACGCGACGCGCAAGCCAACGCGCGGGTGCAGGAGCGAACCTTCCACAATCTGCCGATACGCCTGGCGGGCACCGCCGGGCATGTCCGGAATGTCTCCCATCCAGACGACCGGGCGCTGGTTGCCAGAGTCATCAACGCGTTTCAGCGATCGATCCGTACGCCGATCGGACCCAAGGATTCGATGTGGCTGGATGACTTCGCGGCCGCCAACGACGAGACTCACCGGATCCTGGGTTCCGGAGATCCCGAGCAGATTGCACAGCTTTTGCGGTATCCGAGTCGGTCGATGCTGTTCTATGGCTTCGACAGCATTCAGCGGGAAGACACGGAACGCATTGCCGAAGTGCCCTGGTGGATCCTGTCGCTCCATATGCTCACCTACGACAGCCTGCTGCAAACGGCACGAGCGATCGGGGTTCTCAGGGTCGAGAATCACGAGGTCGGCGTCGAAAATCCGGAGTCTCCCGATCCCGATCAACTGCTGGCGCAGATCGACGCCGCATTGGGCATCGAGCTCGACCTCCCGAACATCTTCGATGACGAAGTCGGCCTGGCTACTGCGAGGGGAGTGATCAGTTATCGCGCAATCCAGGCCGTCTACCAGGCCTACCGGATCAAGCAGGCACTGGGCGGCAACATGGAGTCCAGCGTCGTCGAGATCGGCGCCGGGCTGGGCCGGACCGCTTACTATGCCGTCAGGATGGGGGTGGCGTCATACACGATCGTCGACATCCCTCTCACGGGTGTCGCGCAAGGGTATTACCTCGGCCGCGTACTCGGCAACGACGCCGTCAGGCTCAGCGGCGAACAGTCCGAAGCGAGGGTCGAAGTGATTCCGCCCTCCGACTTCCTCGAGTCGGGACGACGCGTCGACCTCGTGGTGAATGTCGACTCTCTGACCGAGATGTCGCGAGAGACCGCGCGAAACTACATCAGGAAAGCAAGCAGCATCAGTTCCAGATTTCTGTCGATCAATCACGAGCGCAATCAATATACCGTTGCCGAACTGCTCGCCGAATACGACGACCTGAATGTCTGGCGCTCTCCGTACTGGTTGCGGCGCGGCTATGTCGAGGAGCTGGTCGACTTCGATCATCGTCGGCACCCGCTCGACGCAGTGGCCAGCGCCGCCGCGTCGGGGTGATTCAGGCCAGAGCCAGCTCTTCGGCGATCTCGCGGCTCAGCGTGCGGAACCGCGATAGCTGGTCGGGTGGCAGACGGGCATCGACCTTCTCACGGATCTCGGCAGAGACCGCCTGCCAGTCGGAGTCCTTCAATCGCTCGGCCATCGAAGGGATGATCTCGGTCTCCTCGCGCTCCAGGTGCGTGCGCTGCAGGACCACATAGCGTTCGGCATTCTTCACCACCGCATCGCGAGCGAGTATCACGCTGCCGTTGGCAAGCCCTTCGAATTGCTCGAGTAGCGCACGTCCCGTGTTGTTGATCGCCTCGTGTTCCTCGCGCAGTTCGACGACGACGGGTCGGAACGAGTCATCGATCCTGGCGAGTCGGGCAAAGCCGACATCTTCGCGTGCGTGGTGGGCGCGTTCGCCGTAGTGATGAATATAGGCAAGGATGTCCGCCATCACACTCATGTGTTGATTCTCGCCATCGGCAAAGCGAGCCGTCCGGTCGGCAAGATGGTTCAGCAGACGCGTAAACTTGGCGTGCTCAGCATGCCAGAGTTGCACGATGTCGTTCATTGAATCGCTCCTTCCAGTCGGGCCGCACCGCGACGATCGGGCAGGCTTCCGTGCCGTCTATTTGCGCAGATTTGCGCGACGCAATCAAGGGGATCCCACTCAAGACCTTGCCGCGCCGGCAATTTTATTGTTCGAGAGCGGCAATGCGGTCAACAAAGTCGCACCGAAGCGGATCAGGTTGACGCGCGCGCCGCCCTGTGTCAGTGCAATGCGCATGGCTGGCGACAATCAGTGCCAGGATGACCGACGAATCGAGACCGAGCCCGTACGGGCGAGAAGGATTCATCGGGATCGACCGGATGCTCGATCGCCTCCTATATGATCCGGCTCTCCAGGCCGACGATGCGATGCGCGGTGCCGGCTTGTCAGCCAGGATATCTTCTCAACCGACTCTCTTTCGCCCCCCATGAAAAGCCCGATCCAGACCATTGAACGAATCCTGGAAACCGCCATCTTCTCCAGCCGGTGGATCCTCGCACCTTTCTTCATCGGCTTGATAGTCGCGATGCTGGTGCTGTTGGTGAAGTTCGGCAAGGAACTGATGTCGCTGATCCTGGGCGCATTGGGTTTCTACGAGCACGACGCGGTGATCTCGATCCTCACACTCGTCGACACCGCGCTCATCGCGGCGTTGCTGCTCATCATCGTCTTCAGCGGCTATGAGAATTTCGTCTCCAAGTTCAATATCGGCGAACACGAGGATCGGCCCGCCTGGATGGGCAAGGTGAGTTTTTCCGACCTGAAGATGAAACTCATCGGTGCGATCGTGGCGATCTCGGCGGTTGAATTGTTGAAAGCGTTTCTGGCGACCCCGCCGCTCACCGGCGACGAGATCTTCTGGAAGATCGCGATCCACCTGACTTTCGTCGTATCGGGTCTGCTCTTTGCGGCTTCGGACTGGATCACCGAGAGCCGGGATCGCCACTGAAACCGTGCACCCGGCGTTCGACTCGCGCCGCGGATGGACATCGGTCCGTGGAATTGATCGCCCCGCCTATGTCGTACGGGTGGTTCATCCGTCTGGAACGCAAGGCGTCCGCGTGACGTGGTGAGCGAGATGGCGGGTCGAGTATCCGGTCGTGCCCGGCCGTACCCGTTCGTATCCGGCCGTACGTGGCGGTACCCGGCAGTACCGGGTCTCCGACCCGCGCAACGTCGATCGGCCGACGGCCGGAAGCCCGGACCATTTACCAGGGGCATGGACCAGGGGGCATGGTCCATGGAAGCACCGCAGGCGGCACAATGCCGGCATGAGCGTACTCACCCCTGCGCCGCAGGTTCCTTGGGCGGTC
>JBGSTN010000540.1:0-8613 GCA_041736455.1 Burkholderiaceae bacterium
GGTTGCCTGGCGGCGCCAATGTCGCGCCGGCGGGCAGGCTGGCCGGCGAGTTCGTGGTCGCGTTGGTCATGGCAGGTTCCTTCATCGTTTGCGGAGCCAGGGCGTGGACAGCCCACCCAATGCGCGCAGCACCTCGCTGCACGCGAATCCGGCAATACCGATGCTGATCATGCCCACCACGATCTGCTCGTAGGAGCCACCGACGTAGGAATTCCAGATGAAGAAGCCGAGTCCGCCCCCCGAGCCACCGCCGCCACCGCCGCCCGAGATCATCTCTGCGGCGACGACGACGTTCCAGGTGATGCCCATCCCGACCGACGATCCGACGACGATCGACGGCAACGTGGCCGGCAGCACGATGCGACGGAAGATATCCCAGCGCGAGGCACCCATCGACTGCGCCGCCTGGAAGAAGCGCACGTCGATCGCCTTCGCGCCACCCACCACGTTGATGACGACCGTGAAGAACGCGCCCAGGAAGGTCACGAACGCGATCGAAAGTTCCTGTGTCGGCCAGAAGATGATCGAGATCGGTACCCAGGCCAGCGGAGGTATCGGCCTGAGGATCTCGAAGCTCGGGAACGTCAGCCCATAGAACGGCTTGCTGACCGCCATCAGCAGACCCAGCGGAATGCCGATCACCATCGCCGCGATGAAGCCGGCCAGCACTCGCAGCAGACTCAGATACCAGCTTTGCCAGTAGCCGGCGTCGCCGAGCAGCCCTGCCCAAACGCTCAGCACCCCGCTGGGAGCGGGTACCTGGCCGATCCAGGGCAACGCGAAGCCGAGCCACTGTCCCGAGCGCGACCCGATCTCCCACAGGACGACGAACACCAGCAACGCGACAAAGGCTCGCAGGCTGGCGCGGCTGAGCAGCTTCCGGCGCAATCGAACGATCCACGTCGACATCGCCTCAGCCCTCCCGCTCGCCGGCGGCGAAGGATTTCCTGGCTTCCTCGTGCACGACGACACTGGTCTCCTCCATCAGCTCGCGAAATCGGCGACTGGTCAGCACGCTGTAATCGCGCGGATGAGGAATGTCCACGGTGAGGATCTTCTTCGGGCGGCAGGGTCGAGAGGTCATGATGACCAGCCGGTGGCCGAGAAAGATCGCCTCCTCCAGGTCGTGCGTGATGAAGAAGATCGTGACCTTGTTCTTGTAGTAGATCTCGAGCAGTGCCTCGTGCATCACGGACTTGGTCAGCGAATCCAGAGCCCGATAGGGTTCGTCGAACAGCAGCACCTTGGGATCGTTCATCAACGCGCGGACGATCTCGACGCGCCGACGCAGCCCGGAGGACACCTCACCCGGATAGTTCCTCTCGGTCCCGCTCAGGCCCGCGTCGGCCATCATGCTGCGCGCCTTCTCGTGAATTTCCTTCTTGCTCAACCGGCCCTGCATCATCGGGCCGAAGGCGACGTTGTCGAGATTGGTCTTCCAGGGGAACAGCGCGCCGTTCTGGAAGACGACGATGCGGTCCGAGCCGGGGTCGGCCATCGGCTTGCCGGGGCCGCACAGCATGTTTCCGTCCATGTGGATGCTGCCCGACGTGACGCTGTGAAAGCCTGCGATCGCGTTGAGCAACGTCGTCTTGCCGCAGCCTGAAGGGCCGACGATCATGCAGATCTCGCCTGCGGGAATGTCGAGCGAACAATGGTCGACGGCCATCACGGCTTCACCGTCCGGGTCGTAGATCTTGACGACGTCGTCGATACGGATCGCCCCCTGCGTGGCGACCTTCTGCGTCGTCCGTCCTGCCTCGATCGTGTTGTTCATCACCGGCCGCCCAGCGCGAGTTCGCGCACACGCCATTGCATCATGTAGTCACCCAGCATCCGCACCAGTGCGCTGGTGCCATAGCCGACGGCGCCGAGCGTGGCCATGCCGATCACGATGGTCGGATAGCGAACCATCGTGTACGACGTGTTGATCACGTAGCCCAGGCCGAATTCGCCCGACACCATTTCACCAGCGACCAGCGAGAACCAGGCGACGCCCACGGAGATCTGCAGTCCGGTGAAGATGAACGGCATCGCTCCGGGTACGATCACCTCGCGGAACACCTGCCACTTGCTTGCGCCGAGGCAATACGCCGCGCGACTGTACGACTCGTCGATCGATTCGACGCCCAGCATCGTGTTGAGCGCCGTCGCGAAGAACGAAGCGAGGAAGGTCAGGAAAATCACCGGTGTCTCTGTGCCGAAGAACATCAGGATCGCCAACGGCACCCATGCCAGGATGGGAATGGGCCGCAAGGTCTCGAAGACGGGGAACACGTACTCACGGAAGGTTCGCGACCAGCCGAGGAACAATCCGAGCGGTACGCCCAGCGCCGTCGCCAGGAAGAAGGCGATCGTCACCCGCCTGACGCTCGCCCAGATGTGCTGGTAATACTCGGGCGTATAGAGGGACAGGCCGTAGGTCGGATTCGGGTTCAGCCATTCCTTGACGACCGATGTCAGGCCGGGCGTGTCCTCGAAGCGCGGCAGTTTCCACACTTCGACGGACAGATACCAGAACCCGAGCAGGATCGCGAAGCCGGTCAGCATCAGGTAGGGCTTGGGGCTGGTCAGCCAGTTCGAGACTCGAAAGGCCGTCAGCGCCCATCCGCTACCCACGCCATCACCCTGTTCCGGCAGCACCGAAGCATCGGAGCGCAGTTGCGCAACCCGCGCGGCGACCGAGTCCGGTGCCGAGAACTCCCTGGTGATCATCGTCGCGAACCGACTCATGATTACATCGCCCGTCACCGGCGTGCGCCGGATCAGGGACATCAGTTCCTCGCCATCGATCTGCAGGACCTCGGCCCGTTCCAGACAGGTCGTCGTGGCCATCCGGGCACGCTGGTCTTCGAAGACAGCGGCCCAGCCGAACACGTCGCCGCTCGACATCACGCGATCGAGCGGTCTGTCGGCGTCATCGACCTTCATGACGTGCCGCACGCGACCTGACGACACGATCTGTATGTTGTCGGCTCGGTCGCCGGCGTTGTAGATCACGTCGCCGCGAGCATACGACTTCCATTTCGCCAGACGGGCGATGTCGTCGAGCAGATCGTCCGACACCGTCTGGAACGGCATCGCGCGTCTGAGCAAGGCGCTGGTCTGATCCATGCATGATCCTCTGCGTCTTCCCGTTGCCGATCGGCGTGTTCCGGCGACCGAACCGTCACCGACTTCGCGCACCGCCGATCGACGCTTCGGCTAGTTGGGCTTGTAGTCGCTGTCGGGCAGCGCGGCCACCTTGCCGACCGGTGCGTTCAGGCCGCGCTCCTTCAGGATCTGCTCGGTGAACTCCGGCATCATCGCGTCGGGCCTGAGCTTGTCGACGTTGATGCTCTTGATCGAATGCAGGAACGTCGCCGCCGTGTTGACGAGCTTCACCACCTCCGGCGTCAGCGCGAACGGCAGCGTCAGGCGCGTGCTGGCGCCGCCCGACTCGACCGGATACTGGCCGTACATCGAGGCCCACAACATCTTCTCGGTGAAGCCGGTCGTCTGCGCCGTCGCGAGCGCCGCGACCTCCATCGCGTTCTTCGGGTCGGCAAGGAACAGCTGCGCGTCGAGCTCGGCATTCAGCCATGCCTTGACGATATCCGGCCGCTGCTTGATGAGGTCCGCACGCATCGTCAGGAAGGCCCCGTCGTTTTCATTGACCGTCTCGCCCGAGGCGATCCGCTTGGCCAGTCCCTCCTGCACGAGTCTTGACGCGGTCGGCTCCCAGATCACCGCAGCGTCCAGTTTGCCGGCCCGAAAGCCGCTGGTGATGACCTCGATGTTCTGGTTGAGTGTCGCCGCGGGCTTCACGCCTTCCTTCCTGAAGGCCTCCTGCGCGAACCGGTCTGCGCAGCTGCCCAGCGGAATCGCGATGCGCTTTCCGTCGAGCCACTTGATGCCTTCCTTGCCGCTGGCGAACTTCGGCGCATCAGGGCGGGCGACGAATACGTTGCACGCGTCGGTGCCCAGCCCGACCGAGGCGACGATGCGGATGTCCGCGACCTCCTGCTTGGTGGTCGAGACGATACCGGGCATGTCGCCGACGTAGCCGATGTGCTGCTTGCCCGCGAGCATTGCATTGACGATCACCGCACCTTGAAGGCCGATGGAGAACTCCACCGTCGAACCCTTGGGAAGATACTTCTCGTACAGCTTCTTGCCGCGCATCACCACGCCCGACCAGGACTCGGTGTAATACGGCTGGTAGCCGATCACGAGCTTGACCGGTTCGCCGGGCTTGCCGTATTCGAGATCGCCCGCCTGCGCGGTCGGTACGGACAACGTGCCCAGGCAGATCGTGGCGGCGAGCGCCACCGACGCGCTGCGCACGCGCTGATTGAAGAACTTTGCCATGCTTGTCTCCTGATTATGTCTTGTCATCGAGAATCCACGACCCGCCCTACTTACCTCCCTGCGACCTCAGCTGCTTCGTGATCAAGGCCGACAACTGCCGCATGACGAGGTAGCCGGACGCAGGCGCTTCCGCCAGCACCTGCAGCACGTCGACTCCGTTGAGCCTGAGCAGCGTCGAGGTTTCCGCGCACGCCGCCTTTGCGATCCGGGTCGGGTGGTCTTCCAGCAAGGCCGCCCAGCCGAATACTTCGCCCTTGCGCAGCATGAAGCCGGCCGGGCTCGTGCGGTCTTCACGGCCGATGATGAACTCGACCCGCCCCGACTCGAGCACATAGAGGTCGTCGGCAGGGTCGCCCACGTCGTACAACGTCGCGAGGCTTTCATGCACCTCGCGCCGCGCCAATGCGTCGAGCCTGGCGATCACGTCGTCGGATGCGTCCTTGAAAAGCCGTGACACCCTCAGCGCGCTGGACTGCACGACGAACAGTTCGTCACCTGTCCGTTCGATCACGAAGGGCTCCAGCGGTGCCTCGGCCAGGCCGATCGCGGCGCCGGTGGTGATGTCCCATTGCCATAGGTGCTGGTGGCAGGTCAACGTCGCGCCATCGAAAAAGCCCTCATCGAGACAGACGTCCTGGTGCGGGCACATGCCCTGGTAGCCGTAGAAGTCGTCGCCGACGTTGGCGACCAACACCTTGACGCCGAGCGCCGTGTCGTAACTCTTCATCCCGTTGGCCGGGATGTCGCTCACCTTGCAGATCGGTATCCGTTTCATCGCTGGCGCTCAGCTGAACTTGTCGTAGCGGATGTTGTCGCCAGAGACGCGCGACATCAGCAGCAGGCGCACGCTGGCGTCCACCGCGGGTGGTGGCCCGGCGAGGTAGGCGCGCACGCCTTGAAAGCGGCCCTGCATCCGGCGCCCTGCAGCTTCATGAACGAAACCCGTATCGAAGTTCAACAAGGGATGGGCAGCCTGTTCCACCTGGGTGGCCGGCTGCTCGGACAGCACGACCGTGACGTTCAGGCGTTCGCCGCAGCGCGCCCGTTGCGCCGACAGCTCGTCGAGATAGAACGCGTCCTTCATCGAGCGCACGCCGAAGAACACGTCACCATCGTGGCTCGCGAAGTAGTCGGCCATTGCCGCGCGCTCGAGGATCGACATCATGCCGGCGATGCCGCTGCCGCCCGCGATGCACAGCAGGTTCCTGGCGACATCGGGATAGAACGTCGCACTGCCGAGTGGACCGAAGGTCTCGACCTCGACACCGATCCTCGGCGCTGCGAACAGCCAGTCGGAAAATCGTCCGCCCGGCTTCTTTTTCACCACGAAGCGCAGCGACGTGGCATCACGTCGATGATTGACCATCGACCAGCCTCGCGAGCCCGCGATATCCGGCACCGTCACGAGCACGAACTGCCCGGCGTCGAAATCCATCGGCCGGTCCAGCGCGATGTCGATCTCGACCACGTCGTGCGTCAGCCGCTTCATCGCTTCGATGCGCCCTTTCCGGTGCGCGGGCACGCAGACGGCCGGATCGAAGACTTCGACGAATCCGGTCACTTCGATCGCCAGGTCACTCGCTGCGGCGCACTGGCACATCAGGAATTCATCGGTGGCCTTGAGGAACTTGCGGCCCGGGGCATCGGGCCAACCGTCGACGAGCTGGCCGGAGACAAGCCGGGCGCGACAGGTGCCGCAGGTACCGCTGCCGCACTCGTACGGCAGGCCGACGGCTTGCGCAAGCCCCGCAAGCAGCACGTTGTCGCTCGCCGTGGCCTCGAAGTGATGTGCACGATTGCGGGCGTTGAGCTGGATCTTCATGGGTCGGGCGCTGCAGGTTCAGAACGGCACGTGATAGCCGATGCCCAGCATGCGCGTCTCGAGGCGCACGTTGCGGTCCAGCAGGCGTGGACCGGCATCGGTCAACGCGATCTCGTCATGGACCTTGCCGACCGCATAGAGTTCGGTGCGGCCGCCGTCCAGCGAAGTCTTGTAGACCTGCAGTGCGCTGAGCACCCGGGCGCGTCCTGCCGCCTCGTCCTGCTCGACCGTGTAGATAGTGACGTGGCGAGTCAACGGCGACTGGTCGCTGTTGTGGCGCGGCAGGTTGTTGAACAGGGTCTGCATGCCGGCCTTGTCGTGCTCGAGCCAGGTCATCTCCTTGCGGATCTCCGGGCTGAAGGCCGTGATACGGTATCGATAGGCCGGGTCGCACAGATCGAGGTAGGCGCCGTAGGCGCGGTCATCGAGCGTCATGCAGGAGCGGCAGATCAATTCGGACAGGGCATGTCGTTGGTCCACTTGGATTCTCGCGAGGTTGGCTTTTGCGATGTCGGCGGTCAGGCCGCCGCTACGGACGTCTCGGGTACGCTGGCCATGCGTTGCATGCGACGGCTCCATTCGGCATAGAAGTGCCGCATCCCGCCCTCGTCGTGGATCGTCATGTTTTCCTCGCGGCCATGGATCACCCAGCGACTGTCGGTGCCCTGGCGCATCGCGAGTCCCTGGCCCTGAACCCCGAGCAGATCCTCGTGAAGGTTGCGACCGAACGGTCCCCAGATCGTGTTGTGATCGCGGATGCGCTCGGCTCGCTCCTCCGGCGTATCGCTCTTCAGGCCGAGACCACGGAACTCGATCATCACCTTGTTCGGTCCGAGCGGGATCGCCGTGTCCATGCGCAGCACCGACGTACGCAGGTTGTAGGTCATGCCCGGAAAGACGTCGATCAGCACCCAGCCGCCGGGCGCCAGGCCCGGCCAACCAACGCCGCGTGACTTGCTGCCCTCGTAGGCGTCGTACTTGATGGCCATCGAACCGACCGACGCATGGCCGTTCGGATAGCCGGTGTACTTCCGATCGAAGTAGCCGGGCTGGATCATTCCCGTGATCCGATTGAAGTAGTGCATGTAGTCGTGATAGAACTCGCTGTTCGTGTCGTGCCAGAGCTTGTAGTTCGTGTCGACCACCGCCTTGTGATAGTGAAAGACCTCGAGCGGCATGTCCAGGTGCTCGTTCAGCAGGCCCATCGCATCGCCGATGTATTCCTGAAGCGTGCAGCAATCGTCGTCGACGTTCACCCAGACGAAGCCGCCATAACCGATCGAGGTCTTCACCTCGCGCAGGCCGGCATCCTTGCACTCGTAGCGATCCTGGTACCCCTGCTTGCCCCGCGAAATGTCGAGGCAGTCACCCTTGGCATTGAATGACCACGCGTGGAAGATGCAGGTGATGCGCTTGGCATTGCCCACCGGCTCGTAGAGGAGCGTATTGCCGCGGTGCGGGCAGATGTTGTAGAAGCTGCGTACGGTATCGTCTTCGCCTCGGATGACGATCAGCGGTGCGCCGCAGGGGTGGTTGAACGTGCGGAAGTCGTACGGATTCTGCAACTCCGACTCGTGGCACGCGATGATCCAGCACGTGCCGAAGACCTTTGCCTGTTCCTCGAGAAAGATCTGCTCGCTGGTGTAGATGTCGGTGCTGACATAGTGGGTACTCGGGAACGGCGGGGTTTCGTTCCACTGCTGCGAATTCTTCGGCATTGCCTCGCTCCGTCTGTCGTCTCGAAGGCCGTTCCGATGACGTCGGCGGCCTGTCTTTCGGTTTCTCCGGTTCCCTTGTTGCAGGCTTCGTGCCAGATCAGTGCAGCGGACGGATCGCGGCAATGCAAGGCCGGTTCCAGCGAAATCACGCCGGGGTGAATCTCGGGTGGCGTTTCGATTCGAAACCCTCGTGCGTTTCGGATCGAAACCGCGAGCAATTCACCACGTCGACAGTCGATGGCAGAGCGAGCGCCGTCGTCTGTCTTCGAATGCCGGCCATTCGCGCTGGTGCCGGCAACGGCGCATGGCATCAGTCTTGCGAGTCGTACAGAGGGCCGCGAGATGCGCGCATCCCCGACTCGAATACCACCATGCATCCGCCAGTCCGCCAGTCCGCCGCAGCCAAGGCCAGACCACCCATGTTGCTCGTTCTCGTCGCCATCGTCGTCGGCGTATTCATCGGCGCCGTCGGCGTCGGCGGCATCCTGCTGATTCCCGCGTTAAGCAGCTTGTCCGGGTTGTCGATCCAGGCGTCGATGGGCACCGCACTGTTCACGTTCGTGTTCACCGGCATCGTCGGCAGCGTGCTTTTCCAGCGCCGCGGCAGTATCGACTGGCGACTGACCGTGCCGACATGCACGGGCGCCTTGCTGTTCGGTGCGTGCGGTGCGTGGGCAAACGCTTTCATCGACGCCAGGCCTCTCACCCTGCTGCTGGCCGCGC
>JBGSTN010000558.1:0-2263 GCA_041736455.1 Burkholderiaceae bacterium
GTGTTGAGCACGATGCCGCTGCCCGAAGCGCTGGCTGACCCGCAGCGATATCGCGCCGACAACGCGATGTTGGAAGCGGTCGCCCAGAGTGCGCAGCAGGGTCTGCTGCTCGCAGCGGAAGCACCGTTGCAGGGAGATCCCAAGGGCCGGCATCGAATTCATGCGGCGGACCGCCACTGGACTTTCCCCATGCTGGATGCAGCGCGCTCGCGGCTCAAGGCGATGGAACTCGTTCCGGATGGCAGCCTGGTGGTACTTGAACGCGCGCGCGCCGGCAAGGGCAAGGGGCTGGTCAACGCGTTGCGAAGGATCCGGCCTGCCGACTGTGGCGGTGAGACCGTGTGCGCGGTCGACGAACTGCTGCAGATCGACCGCACCGAAGGCGCCGAGAATTTCGAGGGCATGGCTTACCTGGGTGGCGATCGCTTCCTGATCGTCAGTGACAACCTGGGCAGCAAGCGCACGCCCACGATCTTCATGCTGGTCGATCTCGCACGGCCGGATCGGGAATAGCGCGGCCATTCCCACGTTGTCACAAAACATGAGTCCACGGCCGTTCGATGCCGTGACACCTCTCCGAAGACAAGGAAGACCATCATGAAATACACGATCTGGACGACCGCCTCGCTGGCCGTGCTCACACTGAGCGGATGTGCGAGCCTCGGCGAGGGCATCGACGCGAAGCCGATGGGTCGGGTACAGGATGTGCAGACCGACTACTCGCTCGGCCTGAGTTGTCTTGGCAAGCGCATCGACCGTAGTGGCCGTGCACCGGTCGACGTCTATGTCGACACGATCCGCGATCTGACCGTGCCGGGCGGCTACGAAGATCGACGCCTGAGCAGCGGCGGCAAATGGTGGCTGATCACCGCGTTGCAGAAGATCAATGCGCAGAAGATCAATGTGGTGACCCAGGACGGCAGCGAGGCGGATCCGCGCCGGTCGTCGAACATCGTGCTGGCAGGCGCCTGGACGCAGGACGATCTCGAGGTCGGTCAGCGGGAAGGCGGCTTCAAGGCCTTGCTGCCGAAGCTTGGGTTCGATTTCGGCGCGCGCCGTTCATACGATGTGATTGCCGGCGACTTCGCGTCGAGTCGCAACGGCCGCGTCGCGCATGCATCGGCGATCAGCGTCGTCGTCGGATCGGCCCGCGCCGGCATGAACCTGAACGTGGAAGACGGTGACCGCAAACTGTCACTGGATTTCTCGATGCAGCGCAACGAGGGACCGCAGTTCGCGCAGCGCCGTATCGCCGAAGCGGCGGTCATGGTGCACATGGCGCGAGCCTTCGGCGTCGACTACCGTCCCTGCATCCAGGATGACATCACGGCAAGCGGGCCGACCGCGGCGGTGCCCGCCTTGCGGACAGCGGTGCGGGTCGAACGTGCGGCGGGGCAGGCGATCCCGACCGCCGCGAATCGTCCGGACGCGAGCTGAAGGGTATCGTTCAACGCCTTCGCACCAGCGCTCGATAGGCCTGCAAAGCCGCCAGCGCATGCTGCACGTAATCGATGCGCACTTCGTGAGCGCGCAGGTCGGTGGTCGGGCAGGCGACCGAGACCCGACTGAACGCGCCGCTCGCAGGACCCATTGTCCACTGCGCTGCGCGCAGAAACTCGATACCGGCAGCTACCGATGACTCGAGCCGCGCCCGGTCGGTGCTCGCGGGCAGGATCGCGAGCAGCGCGAGAAGTCCTTCGAGACGAATCGCCGTCGGCGTGCTGCGGGCGTCGTTCGTGAAGCTGCCTCGTGAACAAGACCGGGTCTGGCTGGCCGCCTGCTCTTTGAGCATCCCCTGGGCGATCGATTGCGCATGGTCGAGCAACAGCGGCGCGAGCGCGATCCGACCCTGCCCGGGCCGCCAGCTGAAATCCCCTGGCATCGCTGCTTCCAGCGCGCGTTGGTCCTGCTGCCAGAGACGCGCGGTGGCGAGCAGCGTCCAGTGGTCGGGCGGTGGGCTGATCAGTGTTTCCCGGTCTCGCGCCAGCGCCTGCAACGCGTCGATGGCGGCTTCCAGCCACCGGCCGTCGCGATCGTGTTCGAACAACAGGACCAGCGCCAGCGCGGCTTCACCGGGATAGTAGAGCGACACCCATTCGGGATCGTGATGGCCCGCCTGCAACGCATGCAACGATCGGAAGCGGCCGTCGCTCTGTTGCAGCGACAGAATGAATCGTCCCAGCGCCTGCATGTCGGCGATCGAGACCCGATCGGGCTCGATCCGGCGCCATTGCGCCATCGCGGCCAGCGTCAGACCCGCCCC
>JBGSTN010000565.1:0-3054 GCA_041736455.1 Burkholderiaceae bacterium
GCGCCGCAGGCGATGGCGGATCAGCGCATCGATCTGCCGCGCGGGATGGCCCAGAACGTGGCCGTGCGCGGGCAAAATGAAGCTCGAGGCCTCACGGCGCAGGCGCGCCAGTGACAGCAGATAGGCCGTCATGTCGCCGTCGGGATGATCGATGACCGTCGTCGAGCCATTGAGGATGTGGTCGCCCGAGAACAGCAGACCGTCCTCGACGAGCAGAAGGCAGACGTGGTTCGAGGCATGCCCCGGGGTATGGATCACCTTCAGGGTCGAATCGCCGCAGGTGATCGATTCGCCATCGATCAGTTCGCGGTCCGGCTCGAAATGCCAGGCGGGATTGAAATGAGGGCCCGCGCGCATGCCGAGGATCGGTACGTCCGGCTGACCGACCAGGGTGCGCAGCGGAATCGCACCGGGGTAGTGGTCTGGATGCGAGTGGGTGCAGATGATCGCGCGCAGCTTCTTGCCGGTGACGTCGGCGATGCGCTGCAGATGCTCCGGAAGGTCGGGCCCGGGATCGAGGACGATCGACGCTTCGCTGTCGCCGATCACGTACGTGTTGGTGCCTGGTCCGGTCATCCGGCCCGGATTGGGCGCGGTGATGCGGGTCACGTGGCGCAGCAGGCGGACTGGTTCGTGCTGCCAGTCGAGGACATGCTGCGCCCGGCCGTCGGGCGATACGAGTTCCAGTTCCCCATAGGGCGACTCGTCTTCGATGAAGCGCTCGATCTGGCCATTCAGCATGCCTGCGCGAGGTGACGACTGGAAGCGAAATGTCGATGCGGGCAAGCCTGTCGAGGCGGCAGCCGACATGTCGCGTCCGGCGATCGCTTCTCCGCCGGACGGTGACTGGTCGGGCTCCAGGACGAGCTCGCGCGCGTGGCTGAGCAGGGCCTGCACCGAACGAAAGCTCTGCAGCTGCCGCAGTGTCCGGATGGTCGGGAAGATGATGTCGAACTCGCCCGCTTCATGCCGGGCGAGGCCTTCGGTCGGATTGACCCAGATCGGCTCGAACTGCTCGGACTCGTCGGCGACCGGGCTCTGGCCGGGTGGCATCGCCGCGACGAAGAACCGGGTATCGAACCGTTTGGGGAGATCGCGGTCCGTGACCCAATGGCTGAACCAGTGCAAGGCGTCGATTGCGGGGACCAGTCGGTGTCGTGCGAGTTGTTCGCCGAACGAAGCGCCGGCACCGCGGTCCATGTCCACCACGTGATCGCTGTTGGCCCAGCGACCATCGGCATCGCGGGCGAGCAGCAGCCCGAGTTCCTCGAACGATTCGCGGATCGCCGCGATGACGAATGCATTGTCGTGAACATCGGCCGCGTTGCTCGAGAAACGGACCGCGAGTTCGTGATCATCCGTGTCGACACGGCCACCCGGAAACACGTAGGCGCCCGGTGCGAAACTCGCCCGCAGCGAACGGCGCGTCATCATGACCTGCGGACCCGATGGTCCGTCGCGCACCAGGATCACGGTGGCAGCCGGCAGCGGCACGACGGGGTCGCGCCAACCGTGCAGCAGTTTTTCGGGCCTGACGCCCAGTGGTCTGTCGTGTATACCCATGATCGCGTCTCGACCCGGCGTCCACGCGCCGGGCAGTGGTCAAGTATGGCTGAAAGTCCCGCTGTCGGGCGGTGTGAATCGCTCTCCGTACTGTTCGGCAAGTCGTGCCGCGCGTGCGACCACCGACTGAACGCCGATGGCCTCGAGATGGCTGAGCACGCCATTGCTGACGGCAGGGAAACCCCAGCCCGCGATCGACGCGGCGTCCGCATCGCTGCGGCCGATCTTCAATTCGGCGCGGACTCGAGCCGCCGTGACGAATTGGATATAGAGCAATCGATCGCGGACATCGTCCTGAGGAATCGCGCGTGCGCCTCGCGCGAATACGCTCAACCCCTCCCACAGTTCGCGACTGCCGTCCTCGTCGTGATCATAGAAGCCATAGCCGCTGGTCGCGCCGAATCGCTCGAAACCATGCGCCATCTTTTCCAGGACGTAGATCGCGCTGTCGGGCATCGACCCGGCGCCGACCGGACGCGAGCGTTGCCCGTGCGTCTCTTCGTGCCCATGCTCGAGCTCGTATTCGTGTTCGTGTTCGTGCTCGTGGTCGTGGTCGTGGTCGTGGTCGTGCCCGTGCGGATGATCATGACCATGGGCGTGATCGTGCGGATGATCGTGGGCGTGGGCGTGATCGTGCCCATGGCCCTGGCCGCCCCCCGACTGTGCATGAAGGATCTGGTCGAAATAGGTCAGGGACAGCGCGTCGATCATCGCCAGCGGGGGTTCGGCCATCCCCAGCGAACCGGCGGCGGATTCGATCGCATCGGGTGCAACGCCCTCGCCGAGCAAGGCCATCGCTTCGTGAAGCAGGGCATCGCGGACACCGATGACGTAGGCGGCAAGGTCATCCGAAGGCGATGTTGGGGACTGCGGGGTGGCATTCATGGGCGGGCCGTTGGCGATCGACCGGGCGATGATAGCGCCTGTGTGTCCGTAGAGGGATACACCGGTCGACAGACGATTCGATCGCGCGCGGGTCAGCGGGATTTGAGTCTTTCTGCAGCAGGGGCCCACATCGGCCATCCCAGGGCCAATGCCAACGCCTGCCAGCACGGGTCATCATCCTGTTCCAGGAAACGCATCGATTCGATCGATCGCATCACATGCACGATGCCGGTGATCAGATAGGCGCTCGCTGCCGTCGCGATGACCAGCGGCCATAGATGCCCGAGCATCACGGCGCAGAAGACGGCGAGGAAGTTCGTCGTGGCGAAGACGCTGGTCGCGCGCTGCAACCGCTCGTGCTGCACCCGGTATGGCTCGAATACCAGTTCGCGATAGCGAACATGTCCCAGGGGATCACGTAGTCGGACAATGGTCAACAGCAGCAGCAATGCCCAGAGGGCGCCAATACAAACGCCGATCGCGAGTGCAGCCGTCACCTGGGGAACTTCCGCGTCATTGATGGCACCTCAAGCTGCTCGACAGCTGCGGCCGGCCCGCGGGCCGCAGGCAGGCGTACCGGACGATCCGGGCCAACGGCAAGTCTGC
>JBGSTN010000566.1:0-1574 GCA_041736455.1 Burkholderiaceae bacterium
GGCACGCTCGCCGCGATCGCCAGGGCATGGCGACCGTCCATGGTTGCCGGCTTCTTCGGCGCGGGCGCTTCGCAGATGTGGTTCCTGGCCTTCGCGATCGAGACCGTGTCGCGCGTGCGCACCCTCGCGCTGGTCGAGGTCCTGATGGCACAGGCCGTGTCGCACAGATTGTTTTCCCAACGCACGACGCGTGCCGAATCGATAGGCATTGCACTCGTGGTGACCGGCGTCGTCGTGCTGCTCAACACCTGATCGATCGCGATGCCGACGATGGGCGCGCCGGCGCAGGGTTTGCGTGTCTAATACGCCGATTCATTCAAGAGACAGAGGATCACCGATGGACACCCCGCTCGAAGGCATTCGTGTGCTGGATTTCTCGCATGCGCTCGCCGGCCCGCATTGCTCCACCTTGCTGGCCGACTACGGGGCCGACGTGTTGAAACTCGAGACACCGATCACCGGCGATATTTCCCGGGTCTGGGGCGTGCCGTTGCCGGGTGGCGAGAATTCGTACTTCGTCTCTCTGCATCGGAACAAGCGCGGGCTGTCGATCGATCTCAAGCACCCGGAGGGCAAGGCCCTGTGCCTGGATCTTTTCGACAAGGTCGACGTCGTGCTCGAGAACTTCCGCGTCGGCGCACTGGAAAGACTCGGTCTCGGCTACGAGGCGGCTCGCCAGCGCAATCCCGGTATCGTGTTCTGCTCGATCTCGGGGTTCGGGCAGAGCGGGCCCTACCGCGATCGGGCTGCTCTCGACCTGGTGGTCCAGGCCGAGAGCGGCATGATCAGCATCACTGGCGAGCCGGGCACCAGCGGTTCACGCTGCGGCGTGTCGATAGCCGACCTGACGGCAGGCATGTACGCCGCGTTCGGCATCATGATGGCGTTGCGAGTGAAGGAGCACACCGGAGTCGGGCAATACGTCGATACGTCGATGCTCGAAGGGCAGTTGTCCCTCCTGAACGTGAACATCAGTTCGTTCCAGGCCGACGGCGAAGTGCCGGTTCCGATGGGTACGGCCTACAAGGCGCTGCTGCCGTACCAGACGTTCCACACCCTGACGGGTGATCTCGCGCTGGCCGTCGGCAGCGAAAAACTGTGGAAACTCTTCTGCCCGCTGATCGGCCATCCGGAGTTGCTCACCGATCCTCGCTTCGACGGAAACGCCAGTCGCAATCGCCACCGTGAGGCATTGATCGACATCATCCAGCGCGCGTTGTCGACACGCAGCTACGAGGACTGGGAAGCGATCTTCATTCCAGCCGGCATTCCGATGGGTGCGATCAACCGCGTCGACGCAGTCGTCGACCACCCGCAGGTCAGGGCACGCGGGGCAATGGTCAAGGTCGACCACCCGCGCGCAGGCGTGGTGGAAATGGTCGGCGTGCCGGTCAGTCTGTCCCACACGCCCGGCGGCATCCGCCGCCCATCGCCGTCGTTGGGCGAGCACTCCGGAGAAATCCTGAACGAGTTGCTCGGCCTCTCGGCGGCGCAGATCGATGACCTGATCCGCCGAGGCGTCGTCGCAGGGAATCGCTGACCCGGACAGACGCGTCGGCGTCTGCCCCGCCGCG
>JBGSTN010000604.1:0-1980 GCA_041736455.1 Burkholderiaceae bacterium
CCGACGCGCGCGTCCCGTCGGCACGCGACCCTCTTCAGCCGGTAACGGTGATACCGCCGTCGATGACGATCGTCTGGCCCGTCATGAATGCACCGGCCCGACTCGCGAGAAAGAGCGCGGCGCCCGCTATGTCGTCAGGCTCGCCCAGACGCCTCAGCGGATAGCGCGCTTCGGCGGCGGCGCGGCGCTCGGGATCCTCGTACAGAGCGCGCGCGAAATCGGTCTTGATCAGTCCGGGCGCGATGCAGTTGACACGGATATTGTCGGGTCCCCATTCGACCGCGAGGTTGCGCGCCAGTTGCATGTCGGCCGCCTTCGAAATGCAGTAGAGACCGATTTCGGACGAGCCTTTCAGCCCGCCGATCGATGACACGATCACGATCGATCCACCACCCGAGTTCTTCATGTCCGGGTAGACGAGTTGTGCGAGCCAGTGATTGCTCAGCACGTTGTTCTGCATCACCTTGTTGAACACCTCGTCGCTCATGCCCGCACTGGGGCCGAAATAGGGATTCGATGCCGCGTTGCAGATCATCGCATCGACCGGTCCGAACCGTTCGTGAGTCCGCGCGATCAGATTCTTCAAGTCATCGTGTCGCGAGATGTTGGCCGCCACCGCGATTGCATGGCCACCAGCGGCCTTGATCTGCGCAACAGCCTGTTCGCAAGCCTCGATCTTGCGGCTGGACACAACGACGTTGGCACCGGCTTCGGCGAGCGCATGAGCGATGGCGAGCCCGATACCCCGGCTCGAACCCGTGACGACCGCAGTGCGGCCCTTCATATCGAACAACTTCACGATTCGTCTCCTCGTTTCGACTAGGTGCCGCAAGGATACCCGGGCGCGTCGCCCGTTCTGACCAGCACTCGAACCAAGTGTCCGTTTACGCGATCGCGCAGAGCCGACCGCGGGTCGCGCCCACATGGTCGATATCCGGTGCCGGATCCGCAACGAATTGGATGTCTGCCGCACGATGGCCAATAACCCAGCCCGAGACAAGGTCATGGCCTTGCTGTGGCGCGTCCGCAAACGGCGGGCGAGCCGGTGCCTTCGTGCCGCGACGGCGCCCTGTCGCGCCGCCTACTTAGACAAGGTTTCCAGCATCGGTCGCAGGGCAGCGAGGTCGTAGCCGGCACCTGCAACGTCGCGCAGCACTTCGTCCACCGGCTCCGACGCGGCGGCACGACTCATTGCCCAGATCGATGCCGACCTCGTGCCGCTGCGACAATAAGCGAGGATGGGGCCTTCGCTCGTTTCGACCGCCGCGCCGAACGCGTCGACATCTGCGCGGGTTTGTCTACCCGATGTGAATGGAATGTCGATGAAGTTCAGGCCGGCAGCCTCGACCGCGGTGCGAACTGCCGCTCGTGATGGTTGATCGACCGCTTCGCCATCGGGCCGGTTGTTGATCACGGTTCGAAAACCAGCCGCCACGATCGCCGGCACGTCGGCCGGGATGATCTGCTCGCTGACGCTGATCCTGTCGTTGATTCGCTTGATGTTCATCGAAGATTCCTCGCAAAGCGCCGCCATTGAACCACAACTCGCCCCGACCCTGCGCGGCTGCCGGAGACCGTGGACGTCCCGCTGGCGGTCGAGAGGCGCAGACTCATCAGAACATGGGTTGAACCGAGGTCGTTCGGGGTCAGACTCATGATTCGCTGTTCGACAGCATCAACGCAATGAACGAGGAGTGTCTGGCATGTTCGCGATCTCTGGCAAGACCAACGCGGGTCGTCCCCATCCCGCTGCGCTGCGTCGACGGATACACGCGGTCGTCCTGCCGACCATTGCGGTCGTCGGCCTGTGGATGTCATCCAGCGTCGCCATCGCCCAGGACAAGGACACGCATCGGATCGACCCGCAGATCCAGATCGAAACCGGCGCGCATGCCGGTCCCGTCCGCCGCGTCGCGGTGTCGATCCGCAAGGGACTCGTCCTGACCGCCTCGGACGACCGAACCGCGCGCGTGTGGGACA
>JBGSTN010000625.1:0-3408 GCA_041736455.1 Burkholderiaceae bacterium
CGTGTGCTGGCGCTCGCGGAGCGCGACACGCGCCTCTGGGCGAGCGTGGGGGTGCACCCGGACTATCCGGACTGCATCGAGCCGACGGTCAGTGACCTCGTCGCGCTTGCCGCTCATCCCCGCATCGTCGCGATCGGCGAAACGGGCCTCGATTACTTTCGCATCGAAGGCGACGTTCCCTGGCAGCGCGAACGATTTCGAACCCATATCCGTGCAGCCTGCGAGGCGAACCTGCCATTGATCATCCATACGCGCGCGGCATCGGCAGATACGCTGCAGATACTCGTCGACGAAGGCGCCCGGCGCGTCGGCGGCGTGATGCACTGTTTCACCGAAGACTGGCCCACCGCCCGCGCGGCGCTCGACCTGGGATTCCATGTTTCGTTCTCCGGCATCGTGACGTTCAAGAACGCGAAGCAGGTTCACGAGGTGGCCAGGCGTGTACCGCTCGACCGCCTGTTGATCGAGACCGACGCACCTTATCTCGCCCCGGTTCCCCATCGCGGCAAGACCAATGAGCCCAGCTACGTGCCGCACGTTGCCAAGCACATTGCCGACCTGCGAGACCTGCCGCTCGAGGTCATCGCCCGCCACAGCACCGACAACTTCTATTCGCTGTTCCGCAAATCCGGCATCGAACCGCGGACGTCGCCGCGGTAATTCCGGGTGGTGGGAGCAACCAGCATCCGCTGACGCAGGGCCTGGCGAAGCGTGAGCGATGAACGGCCCTGGTGCGCGATTCCGGTCAACTCACACATCGATTCGAGTTCGGACCGGCGCGCCGACGCAATTCGGACGATCGCGAGCACGCGCCAATCGTTCAAGCGCCGCTGGGCTGAGAGAGCCGCTGGCTGGATGGTGCCGTTGCTCATGACTTGGATGCGCCTGTTTGTCTCGATTCAGTCTCGATTCAGTCTAACGGCATGCGGCGGCAAGACGCTGTGATATGTCGCACGCAATGCAATCCGCCCGGAGCTTGACATGGGACAGGGATCACGCTGCCAAAGCCCCGTGTCGACACTGTGGTGAAACGAACCTGATAATGTTCGTTTTCCGATCTCGCGGTCGGCTTACCTGACAGATTCGAGGAGCGCAGAATAACCATGACGATTGCCTTCTGGTGTGTCATTGCCGCCGGTGTGCTGCCTGTCGTAGCCATCAGCTTCGCCAAGTGGGGGCTGCAGGGTTACGACAACGAGAACCCGCGCGAATGGTTGGGCCGACAGACCGGATATCGTGCGCGTGCCGCGGCCGCCGAGCGCAACATGTTCGAGAGCTTCCCGTTCTTCGCGGCTGCGGTCCTGATCGCGCACGTCGTCGCAGGTCCGCATAGCGCGGTCGACACGATGGCGGTGGTTTACCTGTTGCTTCGCATAGGCTATCTCGCGGCCTACCTGACGAACAAGGCGACACTACGGTCCTTGATCTGGACGGTGGCTTACCTGCTGACCTTGGCCATTGCGAGCGCTGGTGCCTGGCTGGGCTGACGGCGTCGCCTGAATACGAGGAAGGTCCATTGAAACTGCACTTCTCGCTAGCGTCACCCTTTGCACGCAAGGTTCGCATGACCGGCATCGAGCTCGGTCTCGAAGAGCGCATCGAACTGGTGCCGACGATGGTTTCGCCCGGCAAGGCCAACCCTGAATTCTCGGGTCGTTTCAACCCGCTGAGAAAGATCCCTGCTCTCACGCTGGCCGATGGCACCACCTTGTTCGACTCGACGGTCGTCTGCGAATACCTCGATCATCTCGATGGCGCAGCGCGCATGTTTCCGCGTGCTGGTGCGAAGCGATGGGAAGTGCTGACCGCGCACTCGTTGGCGAACGGATTGATGGACGCGTCGGTGCTGCTTCGTTACGAGCAGACCATGCGTCCCAATACCGACGAAGCGGTCGAGTGGGGCGAAGACCTCTGGGAGAAGATCGAAAGGGGCCTGGCCTGGTTCGAAGAACGCGCCGCGCCGGCCGAGGAACGAATCAACATTGCCGACATCGCGCTGGCGTGCCTGCTGGGCTACCTGGACTTCCGGTTCGATCAGCATCAATGGCGCTCGATGTCGCCGAAGCTGGCGCAGTGGCATTCGGTGATCGCAGAACGTCCGTCCTACCGCAATACGAGGCCCCAGCCATGACGCGGCGTCAGGTTTGGCGAGGCAGTGACGACCGTCGAGTCCGCGCCCGGCTCGATCAGGCGATGCCGCCCGCTGTCGCTGCGCCGGATTGATCGACCGGCAGGCCGTCGAGATGCGCGGCACATGCGAACAGCGTCAGCCGAAGCGGCAACGTCGGGCCAAGGCATGTGATTGCGGTATTGGCGAGATGCACGGTACGAGCGAGCGATTCGGGGCTGCCGAGTGCTTCGTCGATGATCACCGACTGACGCGCAATCTCGCGGATGACAAGACCGTGCGTAACGACGACGAGGTTGTCCGCGCAGTCCGAGCGCCGCTCGAAGATCCACGGGATCAGCAATTCGATGCGCTGCCGAAACGCTTCTTCGGTTTCGCCATTGGGTGGTACCAGTCCCGTCGCCAACGGGTCGAAGCCGATCGCACTGAACGTCAGCCCACGCCAGTCGCCGAAATTGCGCTCGCGCAGCAGCGGTGTTTCCGTAACCGGAAGACGCAGCTCACGACCGATGATTGCCGCGGTCTCACTGGCGCGCGCCATGTCGCTGGCGACGATACCGGCTATCGCCAGGCCGGCCAGGCGCTTGGCCACCGCCTGCGCCTGCATGCGGCCCGCATCGCTCAGCGGCGTGTCCGGATGTTGGATCGTCCGGTCGCGGTTGAAGCCGGTTTCGCCGTGTCGGATCAGGTAGATGCTCATGTCGCGAGACTACCAGAGCCGGGCGGGGTTGCACGAGGGGGTCGTCTGCCCTGCCAGTCGGGGTCGCGCGCCGGGTACGCTAAAGTGACCCATCCCAGTCTCGAATCCACCAGGGAGTTCCATCGATGGACGACGATACCGGCTCGCGCGCCGCCATCCGGTCCGAGCCACGAAGGTCGGCACCACGAAGGCCGGCACCACGCGATGCGCAACGCACGCGGCGGGGAGCGTCATGACGGTCAGGCTGGCAACCCGTGAGGCGGGCGAAGGCGGTCCGCTGGTCCTGATGCACGGCCTGTTCGGCTCGTCCCGAAACTGGGTCGGCGTTCAGAAAGCACTTGCCAACGGGCATCAGGTCATCTCGCTCGATCTGCGAAATCACGGTTCGTCGGGTCGTGATCCGGCCATGAACTACGACGTGATGGCGGCCGACGTGCAGGCCATGTTGCATGAGCGCGGACTGGCCGACGTGACGATGCTGGGACACAGCATGGGCGGCAAGGTGGCGATGACCGTCGCGCTTCGCGAACCGGCCCTGGTCGCGAGGCTGATCGTGGTCGATATCGCGCCAGTGCGATAT
>JBGSTN010000635.1:0-8148 GCA_041736455.1 Burkholderiaceae bacterium
GCGACGGCCGAGGCACCCGGTTCGACCGTACCGGCCGCCGATGCGGCCAGCGGTCCGGCTGCCCCGTCGAGTGCGGCTCAGCAGGTCTTCGAGTTCGGCAACGACGTATTGGGATTGCAGATCCTGGCCAAGGGTGGTGTCGTCGGCCGGGTCGAGTTGCTCAAGCATCGCGAGACGGATCGCTCGGGCAACGTCATCCTGCTCAACAACGAGCCGAACAAGTTCTACGTGGCGCAGAGCGGCTATATCGGGGCACCAGCCGGAGCCAGCTTCCCGACCCATCACACGACGTTCGAGCCAGTCGGGCCGATGGCCAATGGCAAGCTGCTTCTGGCTGCGGAAAGTGCCGGATTGAGGATTGAACGCGAGTATTCGATTTCGCCGGGCTCCTATCTGATCAACGTGACCGATCGGTTGATCAACAATTCCGATGCCGCCTTATCGCCGATCGCCTACCGCCAGCTCACCCGTGACGACCACAAGCCGCCGGGTGACACGATGTTCTACAGCACCTACGCGGGGCCCGTCGTCTATGACGAGGCGACCAAGTTCAAGAAGGTGCCTTTCTCGGACATCATGGAAGGAACCGCCAAACATGCCGGCGTCGCCAATGATGGCTGGATCGGAATCATCCAGCATTACTTCCTGAGCGCCTGGTTGCCGCCGGAGGGCGTGACGCGCGAGTTCTATACGCAGAAATCGGGCACCACACTCGCTTCGGTCGGTTTCAAGCAGGCCCTGGGCAATCTCGCACCAGGACAGTCGCTGGTCAGTACGACGCGGCTCTATACGGGTCCACAGGACCAGGGGACCCTGGCGTCACTGGCACCCGGCCTGGAACTCACGGTCGACTACGGCTTCCTGACCATCGTCGCCAAGCCGATCCACACGCTGCTCGGCTTTCTGCACGGCATCGTCGGCAACTGGGGTTGGGCGATCGTGCTGTTGACGCTGATCATCAAGACGCTGTTCTTCCCGCTGCAGGCCGCCAGTTACAAGTCGATGGCGCGCATGAAAGCCGTCACACCGAGACTGACTGCGCTGCGGGAACGATACGGAGACGACAAGGCCAAGCTGAACCAGGCGATGATGGAGCTGTACAAGACCGAGAAGATCAATCCACTGGGTGGTTGTCTGCCGATCGTCGTGCAGATTCCGGTTTTCATCGCGTTGTACTGGGTTTTGCAGGCATCGGTTGAAATGCGTGACGCCCCCTGGGTCGGCTGGATACGCGATCTGGCAGCCCCCGATCCGTATTTCATCCTGCCGGCTCTGATGGCAGCCAGCATGTTCGTTCAGGTGAAGCTCAATCCGAAGCCACCGGATCCGATGCAGGCCAAGGTGATGATGGCGATGCCGGTCGTCTTTTCGGTGATGTTCTTCTTCTTCCCGGCGGGCCTGGTGCTGTACTGGCTGGTCAACAACCTGTATTCGATCGCCCAGCAATGGGTCATCACGCGCAGGATCGTCGAATCACCGATGAGCTGATCGGGGCGTGAGCGCCGCATCACCGATCGTTGCGCTGGCGACCGCAACCGGTCGCGGGGCTGTCGGCATCGTTCGCGTCTCCGGACTCGACCTTGCGCCGTTGCGCGATGCGATCCTGGGTCGGACGACGCCACCGCGCGAGGCGGTTTTTACGCCATTTCTCGGTGCCGATGGCGAGCCTATCGATCAGGGGCTGGCCATCTTCTTTCCGGCGCCACGGTCCTACACCGGGGAAGACGTGCTCGAGTTGCAGGCGCACGGAGGTCCCGTCGTGCTGCAACTGCTGCTCGCGCGCCTGCTGGCCCTGGGTCGCGACATCGGTCTGCGGGTCGCGCTGCCGGGCGAGTTCACCGAACGTGCCTACCTGAACGGCAAACTGGATCTCGCTCAGGCGGAAGCCGTCGCCGACCTGATCAATGCGCAATCGACACAGGCGGCGCGACTGGCGTCGCGTTCACTAGTCGGCGAATTCTCGCGCCGCGTCAACACCTTGCTCGCGGCGCTGACGCGAATGCGGATGCTGGTCGAAGCAACGCTCGATTTTCCCGAAGAGGAAACGGATGTGCTGGCCGAGGCGGATGTCGCGGGTCAGCTCGATGTGCTCACCGGCCAGGTCGCGGCCGTCCTCGAACAGGCCAGCGCGGGCGCCCGCCTGCGCGAAGGCATCACGATCGTCATCGCGGGTGAGCCGAATGTCGGCAAATCGTCGTTGCTGAACCGGCTGGCCGGCGAGGCGATCGCCATCGTGACACCGGTGGCGGGCACGACTCGCGATCGAATCCGCGAGACGATTCTTCTCGAAGGCATCCCGATCAATCTGGTGGATACCGCAGGTTTGCGTGAGACCGACGACATGCTCGAGAGAATCGGTATCGAGATCGCCGAACGGGAAATCGCAGGTGCCGACCTGGTATTGCTGCTCGAGTCTGCCGAGGTTGCGGCCTCGCCTATGGCAGGCGAGACGTCGCGCGATTCGGGCGAAGGGCATCCCGATGTGTCGGCAACGGCGGCGTCCGGTCATCCTGCGTTCCAGAGTCCCGCGATCGAACTGGCGTCACGTGCCGGCATCTCCGTGCTGCGGGTGCTCAACAAGATCGACCTCGTCGACGGACCGGCCGGTTGCGATGCCGATGGCCGCATTCGATTGAGCGCGCTCACTGGTGACGGTGTCGATCTGCTGCGTGAACGATTGCTCGAGCGTGCCGGCTGGGTGCAGGGCGCAGAGGCTCAGTTCATGGCGCGCGAGCGGCATCTCGTCGCACTGCGTCGTGCGGCCCACCACCTGGCGCAGGCGCAGACGGTACTTGCACAAGGGCTCGAGTTGTTTGCCGAAGAACTGCGCCTCGCGCAGCAGTCGCTCGGTGAGGTGACAGGCGAGTTCACCGCGGATGATCTGCTCGGCGAAATCTTTCGATCGTTCTGCATCGGAAAGTGAAGAGGCACAAACGGCAGCCTCCATCCGCACGTTCGAATCAGCTGGAATCGACTCGGGCTACGTCGAAGACGGCGCGAATCTTCCCAGTTATCCGGGAAAGACGCGCGACGATATGATGGCCGATTCCCAGTAATATCCCGGAACCCCATGCCGCCGAAGAGAGACCGCGCGTGACATCGACACCCGACGCAACGACCCGTAGGAGCCTGTTCAAAACCATGGTTCGGATTCGCGCGTTCGAAGAGGCGGCGAATACCGCAAGCCAGGGGGGCGTCGCCGTATTCGGTCAACGACTCGGCGAAGCCGCGCACGTGCGTGGCCCCTTGCATCTTTCTATCGGGCAGGAGGCGGTCGCCGCCGGCGTCTGCGAGCACCTTCGTGCGGACGACTGGCTCACTTCCACGCATCGCGGTCACGGACACACGATCGCAAAGGGCGCGGACCTCTCGCGCATGATGCACGAACTGTTCGGCAAGGCGACCGGATTCTGTGGTGGTCGGGGCGGGTCGATGCATATCGCCGATTTTTCGGTCGGCATGCTGGGCGCCAACGGTGTCGTTGCAGCGGGTATCCCGATTGCCGTCGGCGCCGCGCATTCGATGCTGATTCAAGGCAAGACGTCGATCGCTGTTTCGTTCTTCGGCGATGGCGCGATCAATCGTGGTCCGTTCGCAGAGGCGTTGAATTGGGCCGCCGTCTTTTCGTTGCCGATCCTGTTCGTCTGTGAAGACAATCAATGGTCTGCCACGACGCGCACCGATGACATGTCGGCGGGCGAGGGCGCCGCTGCGAGGGCAAGGTCCTACGGCATCCATGCGGTCACGGTCGACGGCATGGATGTCGACGCGGTGCATGCCGCTGCCGGCGAATTGGTCGCCGCGATTCGCGCCGGCAAGGGACCACGACTGCTGCATGCGGATACCTATCGGTTCTCGGGTCATGTCTCTGTCGATCCTGCGGGCTATCGGAGCCCTGCGGAACTGAGCACGGCGATTGCCAGAGACCCGATCGCACTCGCGCGAAAGCGGTTCGAACGAGACGGCATTGCGGCCGACGTCCTGTCGAAGATCGATTCCGATGCGCGGGAAGAAGTGGCTCGTGCCGTTGCGTCGGCAATCATCGCCGCGCAACCCGACATCGCCGCCGCCTATTCCGAAGTGCAGGATCTCACCGGCGAAACGACATGACGCGGGGTGCGGAACCGGTCACGTATGCGGCCGCTGCCGCGCAGGCGCTCGGTGATGCGATGGCACATGATGCGCGCATCGTCGCGGTCGGCGAAGATCTCGGTCGTGGCGGTGTATTCGGACAGTACCGCGGACTGTTCGAGCGCTTCGGCGCACGACGTGTGATCGACTCGCCCATTTCGGAAGCGGCGATCGTCGGCGTGAGTGTCGGCATGGCGCTGACGGGCCTGCGACCGGTCGTCGAAATGCGCCTGGTCGATTTCGCGCTCTGCGCGATCGACGAGATCGTCAATCAAGCCGCCAAGAACCGCTTCATGTTCGGTGGGCAAGGGCGTGTTCCGATGGTGATACGCATGCCCGGCGGCATCTGGAGCGGCTCCGCTGCACAACATTCGCAATCGCTCGAAGCCTGGTTCGCGCATGTCCCCGGTCTCGTGGTCGTGGCGCCGGCAACGGTGCAGGACAATCACGATCTTCTGCGTGCATCGATCACCAGTGACGATCCGGTCATCTTCATCGAGCACAAGGAGTTGTGGTCGCTGAGTGCGCCCTTGACGTCGAAGTCGAATGACGAACCGGATGGCGGCCCCTGCGATGTCCTCGGCAGGGCGCGGATCGTTCGCCCGGGAAACGACCTGACCATCGTCTCTTGGAGCAAGGCGGTCCACTGGTCGATCGACGCGGCCGATGATCTGGCGCGTCGCGGCCTGTCGGCAGAAGTCATCGATCTGCGCACACTCTATCCGTGGGACCAGTCGCTCGTGTTCGAATCCGTGAATCGCACGGGTCGTCTGATGGTGGTTCACGAGGCGGTGCAGGCCGGAGGCTGGGGCGCGGAGATTGCCGCAACGGTAGCCGAAGCGACCGGGCGGCCGGTCGCGCGCTTCGGTGCTCCTCGCACACCCGTCGGGTACGCGCATGACCTCGAACAAGCGGTACGGCTGGATGGCGCCAGGATTGCCGCGCGTGTCGTCGAATGGCTGGCTCGCTGAAGTAACAAGCAGGATCGAGGTCGACCGTTGATGTCGAATCCTGCCTGCCGTCTGGGCGTGACATTGCTGGCTGCACTTGCCGGCGCGTTTCTTTTCAGACAGTTGGATCTGCCACTGCCATGGTTGCTGGGGCCGCTTCTCGCCGTTGGTTCGCTGAGGCTCACCGGCGCCTCATTGCATTCGCCGATGTTCGTGCGCAATGCCGGACAATGGATCATCGGCACCGCATTGGGTCTGTATTTCACGCCGCCCGTGATGGCGACGATGGCCACGCGATGGTGGGCGATCGTTCTCGGTTTGTGTTTTGCCTGGGTCCTGAGTCTGCTGTTCTCGCACCTGCTGAGAAGAGCGGCCGGTCTCGATCCGGCGACGGCATTCTTTGCGGCAACCGTCGGTGGCGCATCGGAAATGGCGGTACAGGGCGAGCGACACGGTGCTCGCGTCGACATCGTGGTTGCCGTTCATTCGATGCGCGTGCTGATCGTGGTCGTCACGTTGCCATTCGCGTATCGATGGCTCGATCTTCATGGGACCGATGCGAGCCTCATGTCACGAGCCGACGTCGACCATGGTGGTCTTCTGGTGCTGTTGCCGGTGACTCTGGTGGCAACGGCGATTGCGCGCAGACTCGCATGGCCCAATGTCTGGATGATCGGCCCCTTGCTGGCAACCATTGCGCTCACCGGTAGCGGACACGCGCCGACGGCATTGCCGGAATTGATCCTCCGGACTGGCCAGGTGTTCATCGGCATGTCGTTGGGCAATCGCTTCGAACCGGATCTCTTGCGAACGCTGCGACGGATCCTGCCGATCGTCGTTACCGCCGTGTTTGCGATGATCCTCGTATCGGCCGGTTTCGCATTGCTGCTGGCGCGTCTGGCCGGCATACCGTTGGCGACGATGGTCCTCGCCACGTCGCCGGGCGGCATCGCTGAAATGAGCCTGACCGCGAAGCTGCTGCAACTGGGGGTTCCGACCGTGACGGTGTTCCACGTCACCCGGCTGGCGTTCATCCTGTTGACGGTCGGGCCTATGTGGCGATTCGTGTCGACACGGCGGGAACGTCGAACGTGAGGCGGATCATGCCTCGGCACCCGATTCGAAGCGTCCCGCCGTACGGTTCTTGTGCACATCGTTCCATGCGAACGTCTGGCCGTTCATGCAGATCCAGACGCCGGGACCGCGGTGCTGCGCCGCGGCCAACGCATAGCCGAGATTGAACAACGCATCGGAACTCTTGATTCGATAGGGCACCATGGCGCCGGTCAGCACGATGGTCTTGTCGAGGCCGCCTTCTGCGATCGCCCGGGCCGACAATGTCATCGTATCGGTGCCATGAACGACCAGCAGGCGCGATTCGTCGGCTTCTCGGCATGCCATCAACAGTTGCGCACGATGGGAGTCGGTCATGTCCAGGCTGTCGATCAGCATCAACTCGGTCACCGGGCACACGATGTCGGCGCGGGCCAGCATCGCAGGCACCTGCGTGTGATCGAAGACGAGCGCACCATTCAACGGGTTGTAGGCCTTGTCGAAAGTGCCGCCTGTGGTGATGATGCGTGGCATGTCGGATCGTGTCATGCGAGCCTCGCGGCGACTGTGTTGTCCAGATGGATTGTATTCGGGAGTGGCATTGTTCGATTCGGTAGTGTTCGCGGGCGGTGGTCATCGTTGTTGGTGGCAACTGGGTTGGTGGGATGTCGTCGCTCCGGTGGTCGGGCTCGCGCCGAACGAGATCACTGGCGTGTCCGCGGGTGCCGCGACGGCGTGCCTCATCTATGCGAACGATGCGAACACCGCGCTCGACTACTATCGGCGCACGCTGGGGCCCGGCGCGAGGAACTTCCATCCACTCAATCTGACGCGCGCCGGCGCTCGTGTCTTTCCGCACGAGGCCATCTACCGACGCGCGTTGAGCGAGTTGCTCGGCGGCCCGTCATGGCAGCGTCTGATCGCGACCGCGCCGCGCATCGCCATCATGTATGCACATCCTCCCGCACGCTGGCATCCAGTGCTGGCCCAGGGCGTCGGATTGTTCGCCTACAACCTCGAGAAATACTGGCGGCGTCCTCTGCATCCGACCTTCGGTCGTCGGCTCGGGTTCACATCCGGGATCGCGACGCTGCAGTCGTGCCGCGACGAGCAGGCGCTGATCGATCTGATCATCGCATCGAGCTCGACGCCGCCCTTCACCGCGGCACAACGGATCGCCGGACGGACGGTACTCGACGGCGGCCTCGTCGACAACGTACCGGTGGCCGCGCTCGTTCCACGCGCGACAGGCGACGAGTCGAGTGTGCTCGTCCTGCTGACGCGTCGCTATTCGACCTACCCGCCGGTGTTCGAGCACGCGGGCCGCGTGTACGTACAGCCTTCACGCAAGGTCGCTGCGTCGAGCTGGGACTACACCGCACCGGACACCTATCGCGACACGTATCAGCAGGGCCGTGAAGACGCTGTCTTGTTCCTGCGCTGGAAGGAAAGGCAGACTGGCCGTTAGACGCAAGCCCTCGCCTCGCTTGCGCTCGGGAGGGTTTGCCCGCTTTCGTCAGGCGACCGCGTCCGGTACCGACCTTGCCTTCAATGCCTGCCAGCCGGCTTCGTGTTGCGGCCAGTCGCGGCGGTTCGTGCCGTCGAGTCGTTGCAGGATTTCCGCGAGATGCCAGGTGGGTGGATCGCCAAGTGCCCTGGGCCTTTCGTGCCAAAGCAAACGGATCGTGTTTCCCGTCACCCCGAAGCGATCTGCGAGACCTTCGATGACCGCCCGGTCCTGCCCGGCGTCGACGGCCTGGCGCAGTTGCAACGCGCAGACGACGCTCTTGAGATTTTCGCTGCGCCCGGCAATGCGTTGCAGGTCGAATGCGGGTGGTCGGGGCGGGGCCCCGCCGGCGATCCGTTCGCGGTCGAACATCTCGTCGATCTCGCCGGTGCTCGAGTAGAGATCGGCGACGGATTGTCCCGTGGGATGCCAGGTTTCGAGCGGCAGGAACGATTCCGCGAAGAAGTTGGCGAACGCGGGCAGATTGGCAAGGATGTGCGCGCGCGC
>JBGSTN010000656.1:0-5464 GCA_041736455.1 Burkholderiaceae bacterium
AGCCACCGCAACGAGACCGGAGCATCCGTTGCCGGCGCGACCGTTGCCGGCGCGATCGATTCGCGCAGCGCAATCTCGAGCTGCGTGCCCTGTCTGCTGAATCCCTGCCGTGCCCGTTGCCAACTCTCGATGAATGGCGCCACGGCGATCTCGGACGGATGGATGGCCAACGGTCCGATCAGTTCGTCGATGACGGCCAGCGAACGCTCGATCAGCGGGGGAAGGCTATCGGTGGCCCCGGCAGAAGGGGTGTCCGCCAGGGAATCCGCGGCCCGTTGCAGGGCTGTCGCGATCAGCATCGAGTGATCGTGTGCATCCTTGTGCGCGCTACGAATGTCGGCGTCGTCACCGGCGGACCAGGCCAGCAAGCCGGCATAGAGGTCGCCACGCAGTGTTTCGTGCAGTCGGTCGGCGAGCGCGAGGTCGTCGAGCGCTGACTGCAGGGCGATCACGCTCGGCGACTCGAGCGGTGATTCGGGCCGATCGGGGTCTGGCACGAGCATCAGGACCAACAAGACCGGAATCGCCAGGGATGCGTATAGCATCCTTGTCAGGACGGTGGACGAGAGATCGAATGGAGCAGAAGAAATCTTCACGGCTGCTGCGCGGGCAATGGATCCAGCGATTATTCCAGGTCCGCTGGTCTGCTCATGGGACGAAAAGATCCGCGATCCAGCCGCAATTGCGATGAAGCGGCGTGAATGCACCCATCGAGCCGTCAGCGTCACCGGCGACGCTGACCTGCGACGCTGACCTGCGACGCTGAACGGCGACGCTGAACGGCGACTATGTCCGCTGGACCTCGACCGCGGCAGCCGGCAGGTTCAAGGCGAGCGCCTGCCCGTCATCACGGCCGGGCACCGCTCATTCGCATCGTTCGGCCTCAGGCCGGAACGGCCGCGGCTGCGTGGGTGTAGCACTTCTTCGGGCAGATCTTCGAGCAGGCGGTGCAACCGATGCATAGCTCCTGATGGGCAATGGTCATCACCTTCCTTTCGTATTCCTCGTCGTCGTCGTCATCGTCGTCGTCATCGTCATCGGCGCGGCTGTTGACGGCGATGCGTTCGCCGTCTTCGGTCAGCCCGACCAGCTCCAGCACGCCGCGCGGACACACCTTGAAGCAGCGTCCGCAGCCGATGCACTTCGTATCGTCCAGTGATGCGACGAAAGTGGGCGTCCAGGTGACGCCGCTCGGCAGCGTCACACTGAAAGTTTCGCTCATCTCGTTTCTCCAGTAATGGCCGGTTCAGTTCTCGGCGGCGGCAAGTGCCTTGCGCGCCTCCATCAGCATCGCGTGGGCGTCGTGGCAGCGCCGGGCAACGTCCATGATCGTCTCCCAGTCGGTGGGCAGTTCTTCCGACAGGTCATGCAGGTCCATCTTCGCCTGGGTCGCCCGGGCGTTGAGCTTCTTCACGCGCGACTTCAGTTCGTCCAGGTCGGTGCTCATCATGCGGCCTCGTACTGCGCCACCGCCGGATAGGTGCGGATCATGGTGACAGCTTCGTCGACGAACTTCGTGCCCGCCTCGGACAACCTGGCCAGCGACGGGAATCCGAACCGGTGCACGTCGCGCAACTGCTTGTTGACCACCACGAGCCGGCCGGCGATCAATACCATCCGGCCGAATCCTTCGTGGCTCATCTTCATCATCGGCGACACCATCTGACCGGTCTCGCGTTCGATCGCGACGGCCACGGCGTTGTAGAACAGTTCGAGATGCCAAAGCGTGTCCGGGTCCGGGTCGCCGATGATCGGCAGCGCGCGACGTTCCTCGGCCGACAGGATGAACGGCTTGAGCAATTCCAGGTCGGTCTTCCTGTCCCAGGTTCCGTTCATGTCCTGGGCACGCAACTGCTTGATCAGCTGTTGCACGAACGGCGTGCCGAGATTCACGGCGTCATCGGCGGGGGCGGGCGCGTGAGCCGCCTCGAGTGAAGTGGAAACTGTCATTGGGTGACCTCGTCGTTCTCGAAATCGAAACTGCGCTCACTGCCCTTGTTCAGTGCCTTGCGCAGCCAGGGCGGTGGTGTCCCCTGGAGCACGACCTGCAATCTGTCGAGGATGGCGGTGATCGACTCCGGTTGCGGCACCTTGACGGGATGGATCTTCAAGGCGACCACGCGGGCGGCGCCCGAGCCGCCGATGGCGGCGACATAGACGATGGCGCAGTCCTTGATGGCTTCGAGTTTCGGGGCGAGCTTGTCCTCATCGCCATCCTCCTCGAGGTCTTCGCCGAATTCGAAGCTCTCGACGAAATGGTGCCCGGTCGGGGTAACGTCATGGACGACGATGCTCTTGGCCCAGCCGAAGTGCGCGTTGACGCTTTCCTTGTCCTGGGTTGCAAAGGCGATCTTCATGGAACACTCCTTTAGGGATCTTGTCCGGTAATGGTCAGTCGGTGGCGGTGGCGGCAATTGCCTGCATGGGGATGGTTGCGTCAGAGTCGTCACGAATGGTCGTTCGTGTCGCGGCTGCGCGCAGGGCTGACGGGGAGAGCGGCCAGTCGTCGGCGTGATGATGGGCGATCTGCTCGATCATCAGGTTGGCGACTTCATGGATCAGCGCCATCGTGCCGCGGTAACCGACCTGACAGCGGTGGGCGTTGCCGATGCGATCGAATACCGGGAAGCCGATGCGCAGCAACGGCTTGTTCAATCGCTGCGCGGCCTGGCGTCCGTGCGAGTGGGAGATCAGCAGGTCGCAATCCGCAGCGGCCCGTTCGAAATCCTCGAGATCCCCGAGAATCACCGTTTCGGCCGGCAGCGCGGCATGGGCGGCGGACTTGCCGGTGCTGACACAGCATGTCAGTTCGGCGCCCATTTCATGCATCAGGCTGCCCACGGCGAGCAGCAGATCGGGCTCCGCGGCGATCGCGATCTTCACGCCGCCCGTATAGAAATGACCGTCCAGCATCGTGTCGAGCAACTGGCTGCGCTGGCGACGATATTTGGCGGGCACCGGTCGGCCGGAAACGCGATGCAGGCATTGCAGGAACCGGTCGTTGACGGCGAGCCCGGTCAGGCGATCGAACAGTTCGACGGGTGTCCCTGCGATCGCCTGTAGCGCTTCGGCAGCCTCGCGCGTCTGTTCGCCGATGCCCAGCGTGAGTGCCGATGCACCGGCGCTGCGGATCTGGTCGACTGTCGTGCCGCCCAGCGTGGTGCCACGCCAGTCGGGTGGTATGTGACCATCCAGCGAACCCGAGATATCGGGCAGGACAACGGTGCGCAATCCGAATGACTCGATGATCTCGCGCAGCTCGTCGATATCCGCGGGCGAAAGATGGCTGCCCGGCAACAAGGTGACCTGGTGCGGGTCGACCGGCAGCGGCTTGACCAGCGTTTTCACGATGGCCGTCACGGCGGCCCGGTAGCCGTCTTCGAAGCCACCCACGTAGTCGGGCGTCGCGGCATAGATGATCTCGGTGCCGTCGAGCTCGGGCCGGCGCTGCCGGATCGTCACGAGAAAACCGTCGACGTCGTCGCCTTTCGTCTCGGTCAGCCCGGTCGAGCAGATCGCAATGACTTTCGGGTTGGCACGTTTGTGGATGTTCAGCAGTGCCGCTTCGATGTTGTCGTATCCGCCCATGATCGAGGTGACCTCGTTCATCGCGGTGGTCTGCAACGGAATGGCTTCCTTGAAATGCCGGACCAGCAGCACCAGCCCGAACGAGGTGCAACCTTGCGAACCATGCATGACCGGCATGCAGGCATCGAGACCGAGAAATGCGAGCGTCGCGCCCAGCGGCTGGCTCATCTTCAGCGGGTTGACCGCACAGGCTTTCCTGGATTCGACGACATTGGCCATGTTGGATGATCCGTTTTGTCCGTTAAGCTCAGTGGGTGATGACTTCGGGCGCAAGGGTCTCGCCGTCGTCTCCCCATGGCGCCGCGATGCGTACCTGCTGCCAGACCGGGTTGTGGATGGCGCGGTCGATCTCGCGGACGAGCTCGACCATGCCCTCGTAGCCGGCGTAGGGGTGGTAGCGTTCCTGGTTGATGTCGAGCCAGGGCATGCGGGCCTTCAACGCCACGAACTGGCTGCGGCCTCCCGACAGCATGATGTCGGCACGTGCGTCGCGCAGCATGCCGTACATCTCGCGCGGCGTCATGTCGTCGATCATGTGCGCATCGTCGCCCATGATCTCCTTGATCTTTTCCTTGTCCTCGCGGGTGGACTTCTTCACGCTGGTGCCCACGATCTCCATGCCGCCTTCCTGCAATGCCGCCACGACCGACCAGGACTTGACGCCTCCGGTGATCAACAGCACTCGCTTGCCCTGCAGCCGGTCGCGGTAACGGGCGATCCTTTGCCAGGCGCGGGCCTCTTCGACTTCGATCAGTCGTTCGGTGCGTTCGAGCAGATCGTCGGGCGCACCCTGGCGTACCAGCAGGGTGGCGATCTGGCGCAACGTGTCGCTCATGTCGCCGATACCGTAGAACGACCCTTCGAAGTAAGGTATGCCCCAGCGCTGCTCCATCTTGGTGGCGATGTTGATCATCGACTTGGAACAAACCATCATGTTGACGCGGGCGCGATGGGCCCCGGCGATGTCCCGATAGCGGCCGTCACCCGAGATGCACGACAGGATGCGGATACCCAGCGCATCGAGCAACGGCTTGACCTGCCACAGTTCGCCCACCAGGTTGTATTCGCCGATGATGTTGATGTCGTAGGGCGTGGTGACCTCGGGCTCGATGGTGCCGATCACGTAGTCGAGCAGGGCCTCGGCACCGAGTTTGTTGCCAAGGTTCTTCGGTCCGGCGAATCCTGGCGCATTCACCGGAATGACGGGCTTGCCGAATTTCTCGCTGGCGCGTTTGCAAACGGCTTCGATGTCGTCGCCGACCAGCGCCGTCACACAGGTCTGGTAGACGAACACGGCTGGCGGATCGTATTTCTCCAGGATCTCGCGAATGGACCTGAACAGGCGCTTCTCTCCGCCATAGATCACGTCGAGTTCGCCGATGTCGGTGGTGAAGCCGGTGCGGTAGATCTGCGAGCCCGACGACGCGCTGTGACGGTTGTCCCAGGAGTTGCCTTCGCAGGCGATGGGACCATGCACCAGGTGAGCGACGTCGGCGATCGGTTGCAGGGCGATCTTCGCGCCGTCGAACGCACATCCACCAGCGGCCGCACCCGGTGAAAGCTGCTTGGTGCAGCCCTTCTTGCGATCCTTCTCGCTCTTGCCCTGATTCTTGTCGCAACCAGGTTCATCGAACACCTCGGCAATCTTGGCCTTCAGCGCAACAGACATGGATGACTCCTGGTGGGACGGTTGCATTGCTTATGCACGTTTGATGCCAGATGCGGACGGCCCGTCGATTGGGCGGTCCGGCAATGCGTTACGAGGTGGCTGACGAAAGGATTTGGCCCGTTTGGAGGGAATGCGACATCGGCAATGCGACAAAGCGACCGCGTCAAGGCGCGTGCCAGCGATGGCGTGCTACTCGACGCCGTCTGC
>JBGSTN010000664.1:0-2038 GCA_041736455.1 Burkholderiaceae bacterium
CGAGCCTCGCGCCATCGCCACGTCGACCTGATCCGCACGCAGCACCTTGACGGCCGGCGCATTGCCGCCGGCGGGCCGGCCAGTCTGCAATTCCTCGGTAGAAGCAAGGCCATGCTGAACGAGCAGGCGCAGCAATCCGGCGAGCCAGATCTCGTAATAGCTGCTGGCAAGATATCGCGCCGGTCCGATCGACTCGCGTGCCGAACGCGACTGGTCGATATTCCACTGGCCGGCGGCGCCCATCGCGAGCGTCAATGCCAGAACCCGTCGTTCCCATTCATGATGGAATGCCTGCTCGTCCGCACCTGGGTCGACCGGGCCGAAACTCTGCATACCGCCGAGGTCATGCGGACCGTTCATGAGCCGGCCACCCGCGCGGTGCCGATCATCGTGTCGCGCGTGACGAGCGCCAGCAACTCCTCTTCTGTGAGCGCCGACAGATCGAGCGGCGGCAGCGGCAGAACGAGATAGCGCACCTCGGCGGTCGAATCCCAGACGCGAATGGCCGTCTGTTCAGGCAGCACGACGCCGAATTCGGCGAGGACGCCACGCGGATCGATCACCGCGCGCGCCCTGTAGGGCGGCGACTTGTACCAAACGGGAGGCAATCCGAGCACCGGCCATGGATAGCACGAGCAGAGCGTGCAGACGACCATGTTGTGGGTGTCGAGCGTGTTCGCGACCACCCGCATGTGTTCGCCCTGCCGCCCGGTATAGCCCATGTCGGCAATGGCCGCCGTCGCGTCGTCCAACAACCATTGCCGGTAGACCGGATCGGTCCAGGCACGCACGACCACCATCGCCCCGTTTCGGGGCCCGACTCGATGCTCATACCGGTCGATCAGCCGATCCAGCGCGTCCGGATCGACATAGCCCTTGGCGACGAGCAAAGACTCGAGCGCGCGCACGCGCAATGTGTCCTCATCGAGCGCCGTCGCGTGCGACGCGGCGGAAACGGAGCCCGGTTGATCGGGTGGCAGTGCGGACTGAGTCATGGCGCAGATCGTAACGGATCGTGAAGGCCAGCGAGCCTTTACTTGGTGCGCAGTGGGGAGACGACCGAGGCAAAAATCCACTCAAAGCGTTACAAACCGGTTGCCCGAGGCCCGGGACCATGGTGTACCGTAGTGCGACAAGAATTTTCCCGTCGTAACCAAAGACTGACACCATGGCCCGACCCCGCATACACCCCGCCCAGGAAGGCAAGACCGCCATTCAGGTCATCGACCGTCTAGTCACATTGCTGGACGCGCTCGCCGAGCATACCGAACCGGTCAGCCTGAAGATACTGTCGACACGAACGGGCCTGCATCCGTCGACGGCGCACCGTATCCTGAATGATCTGGTGGTAGCGAGAATCGTCGATCGAATCGAGCCTGGCACCTACCAACTCGGCATACGTCTGCTCGAACTGGGCAACCTGGTCAAGGCGCGTCTCAGTGTCCGTGACGCCGCGTTGGGCGCAATGCGCGAACTGCATCAACTGGCGGGGCAGCCGGTCAACCTGTCGATCCGCCAGGGAGACGAGATCGTCTATATCGAACGCGCAGTCTCCGAACGCTCCGGCATGCAGGTGGTGCGTGCTGTAGGAGGACGTGCGCCGCTTCACCTGACGTCGGTCGGCAAGCTGTTTCTCGCGGCCGACGATCCCGCGACGGTTCGAAAATATGCCGAGCGCACGGGCCTGCGAGGCCAAACGGCCAACAGCCTCACCGATATTGCCGCGCTGGAGAGCGAACTGGAACGGGTGCGTTCGAACGGCTACGCGCGCGACAATGAAGAACTCGAGGTCGGCGTGCGATGTGTCGCCGCGGGGATCCGGGACGATTCGGGCAGTCTGATCGCCGGCTTGTCGATATCGGCACCGGCCGAACAGGTCCAGGAAAGCTGGATCGCCCTGCTGCGCCGGACGACCGCAGGGATCTCTGCTTCACTCGGATACGACGCACCGATCGAAGCCAGCGCGCCGGCGCCGGCGATGGCACACAGCGCCTAGCCTCGATCGATCGGGGCTGGCGCGACGCGTCTGCCGCCGGTT
>JBGSTN010000683.1:0-1996 GCA_041736455.1 Burkholderiaceae bacterium
GCAGACGCGCCAGCCTGACGTGGAGCACCAGCGCACCCAGCAGCCGGACGTGCGGGTAGCCGATACGCACGACCGGCAGTCCGTCGAGCACCTCGGCATCGACTCGCGATCCGGACTCGAGCATCGGAACCACCAGCGTGCATGCGTGGCCATTGGCATTGAACCAGCGGCCGAGCGTACCGGCCTGGCTTTCCGCGCCACCGCCGCCTGCGACCGGATAGGCGCTGTCCATCACCATCAGGAGACCACAGCCTCGCGCAACCCCGTTGCCTGCTTCGTTCATCAACGCGCCACCCGGTTGTCGCGGAACCACAGCTCCAGCATCGTCAGGATATACAGTTCGGCCGCGTGATCCCATGCGCCGCGCTGATGACGCTCGAGCAGGCCCCGGATCGCCGCCGGTTCGATCAGCCCGCGCAATCGGGCATCGTCACTGCGCAGCGTGTCGTTGACCAGATCCCTGAATCGACCCGGGCGTCGCATCCAGACACTGATCGGAAGGCCGAACCCCTGCTTCTTCTTCCGGCGGATCGCTTCGGGCAGGACCGTCGACATCGCGCGCTTGAAGAGAAAACGCTTTTCAGTGCCACGCAGCTTGCATGACGCCGGCAATCTTCCCGTGAAGTCGACCAGCGCCGGCTCCAGGTAGGGAAACGCCACATCCACACCGGCCAGTCGCGCGGCGCGGGTGACCTTGACGATATCGTTCGCCGCGATGGTCATCTTCAGGTCGAGGTACATCAGCCGATGCAACTCGGCGCCTGCCGTGCATTGCGCGAACAACGCCCGCTGCAACGCGAGCGAATCGTCACGCTGCACCGCCGAACGGAAATCCGGCGTCAACAGGGAATCGAATTGCTCCGAGGCGAACGCATCGTCGGTGTAGAAGCGATCGGGGTTGGGCAGACTGCCTCGACGAATGAAGTTCTTCATCCTGTTCGGCCAGCGCGCATCGAATGGTGCGAGCATGGCGGCCATTCCGCTGCCGACCAGTCGCACGGGCGCGGGCAAGCCGTGGAACATCGCGAAGATACGGTCCTTCAGGTAGCGTTCGTTGCCGCCGAATATCTCGTCACCGCCATCGCCGCCGATCATTTGCCTGACCCCATGCGCGGCACCGAGCCTGGCACAGTAGTAGGTGGGAATGGCCGACGCGTTGCCGAACGGCTCGTCGTAGGCACTCACCAGTCGCGGCACCAGTTCGACCGCGTCGTCCTCCGACACCGATTGCTCGAAAGCCAGCAGCTCGAACGCATCGCGCGCCAGGCGTGCGAATCCCAGTTCGTCGTAACCGGGTTCCGCAAAGCCGATCGAAAAACTGCGGACTGCTCCGCCGCCGCGTTCGCGCAATTGAGCCGCGAGAATGCCGGTGATGCTCGAACTGTCGGTGCCTCCCGACAGAAAGGTCCCCCAGCGCGTCGGGTCGCCCTCGCCGTAGGCACGCACGGCGCGCACGATCTCGTCGCGCAGCGCCCCCGCCAGCGCCACATCGGATCCTTTCAGGTCTTCCGGATAGCGGGCATCCCACCACACCGTCGAGTCGACCGAAGGCACCGCGCCGGCGTGCGCTGCCGAGATCAGGAGCCGGCTCGCGGGCGCGAGCTTGGTCACACCGGACCAGATGCACGATTCATTCGGCACGAACGAGAAATTCAGGTAGTGGTAGACCGCCCGCAGGTTCACGACACGAGCAGACGACCCCGGCACGCGTTGAAGCAGGCGCAGATCGCTCGTCGCGATCACCGCACCCTCCACGCCGCCGGTCCGTGTCCAGCTCACCGGAAAGGTCCGGAAGGCATCGGAATAGAGCCTGATCTCACGCCTGTCGACATGCCACAGCAGCACCATGAAACGTCCGCCCAGCGTGATCGGCTCGAAGCTTCCGTCGGCGAACCAGCGCATCACCGCCCGTTGGAGCGCAGTGCGGTGGATCGAATCCACCGTCAGCAGCAACGCGCCCGCTGTCGGGTCCGCCTGCAGCACGCCGGCGCCATGC
>JBGSTN010000730.1:0-1836 GCA_041736455.1 Burkholderiaceae bacterium
GGTTGCCATCGGGCACGTAGCCGGTCTGCACCCAGACGTCCGGGCCGGCCTGCTTGGCGCGCAGCACCGAGTCGTTCAGGTCGATCGACTTGTACGAATGGGCGCCGACGCCGACCACTTTCGCACCGAACCCTTCGAGCATCTTCTTCTGCGCCTGTGCGATCGAGGTGCCGTAGATCGAGTCTTCATGCTCGATCCAGACCTTCAGTCCCTTGACGTCCTTCGCGAGGGCCGGTGCGATCAGGTCGCGGATCGCTTCGGTCGACATCGCCGCGAAACTCGACGCATAGGGTCCCGCGCGAACGAAATTCGGCAGGCCGCGCTCGGTGAGATCCGCGGCGAGCGCATTGGTGTCCCAGTAGAGCTTGTCGTAGCGCATCGCCGCGTCGCTCGCCGCGTTCGAGACGGCACTGATGTAGGTGCCGATGAACAGGTCGACCTTGTCCTTGTTGGCCAACTGTTCCACCGTCGCGATGCCTTGCTGCGGGTTGGCCGCATCGCCGCGCACGAGTTCGATCTTCCGGCCATTCAATCCGCCCCTGGCGTTGATCTGGTCGGCCGCGAGCTCGTAGCCGCGCGTCACTTCGTTGCCGTAGAGGGCAAGCGCGCCACTGAGCGGATTGATCACGCCGATCTTCATCGGCTCGGCCGCCTGAACGGTTGCAGCCACGGACAGCACGCCGATCAGCGCCGCGACCAGGGTTTGCCTGAATACCATCATCATCTGTCTCCGTTGTCTGTTGGGATCTTCACTGTTCGCCCGACGGTGCGGCAATGCCCGCACCCTCGCCGATCCGGCGATCACGCAGGCATGAAACGAGGTACCGCTGTTGCTCCTTCGTGCTCGATCCGCAGCACCAGCCGCTGATCGATGACGAGACTCTCGTGATCGTCGATGCCGATCACGTTGCTGATCAGCCGCGGTCCTTCGTCCAGTTCGACCACCGCGACGTTGTAGGGCAGGCGATTCTCGAAGGCCGGGTGGTAGGCGACATGGAAGACGACCCAGCTGACCAGCCGGGCGCCCCCTCCGGCGGGCGTCCATGCCCAGTCGGCTTCGAGGCAGGCAGGGCATTCGCTGCGCGCCGGCAACCACGCATGCCCGCAGCGCGCGCAGCGCTGGAACGACAACGTACCCTGCGCGAGACTCTGCCAGTAGGGGGTATTCAGCGCATCGAGTGTCGGTGCCAAAGCATTCATGTCCTCTGCCCCAGGATCAGTGTCGAGTGGGTATGCATGATGCCGCCCTGGTTGCTGACGATGCAGGTGCGCGCGTCCTTGACCTGCGAGGTCGATTCGCCACGCATCTGGCGCACCCCTTCGATCACCAGCTGCAACCCCGGCATGCCGGTTTCGGACAGCAGCCCGCCCGCCGTATTGACCGGCAGTTCGCCGCCGTGCTCGATGCGACCGCCTTCGACGAAACGGCCGCCCTCGCCCTTTGCGCAGAAACCGTAGTCCTCGAGCGTCATCAGCGCGGTGATCGTGAAGCAATCATAGATCTGCGCGACGTCGATATCCCGGGGGCCGAGTCCCGCCATCGCGAACGCCGTCCGGCCCGAGACCACGGCGGCCGTCGTCGTCATGTCGGTCCGCAACGCGACCTCCCACGAGGTCTGGCCCTGACCGAACCCCAATACCGGGACGGGTCGAGCGACCTGCAGCGCTTTCGCGCGGCGCGCACTCATCAGCACCACCGCCGCACCGCCGTCGGAAACCAGGCAACAGTCGTCTCGCCGCAGCGGCGCAACGATCATCCGGGATTCTCGAAACTGCTCGAGCGTGAGCGGACTGCGCAGCTGGGCATTCGGATTCGCCGCACCATGACGCCGGCAG
>JBGSTN010000803.1:0-1707 GCA_041736455.1 Burkholderiaceae bacterium
CATCGCTCTGCGGTGCGATGACGACGCTCTGGCCGTGCGCGTCGGCGGGTGCCGGCGCCGTCGAGAAGCACAGCGTTCCCGCGACCGAGTGGTGCAGGGCATCGACATTGGAGATGTCGACATCGATGCCGACGAACGCCAGGCCCAGCTTTTCCGCAAGCCGGGCCGCCGGCAGGGATGTCTTCAGATCATGACCCATCGCACGACCTCGAATACCTCTGCATAACGTTTGCCGATCTGCACGCCCCGCGTGATGGCGAGGCTCTGGATGAATTCGGCCGTGGCGTAGGGGCGGTGCTTCTGCGACTGGTACATGCCCAGCGCCTTGACCTTGGTCTGCAGGAACTCTTCACGCAGCTGCACGAAGCACGACGTGCGGAAGTCGAGATTGTTCCAGGGCACTTCGTAGCCGAGCATCGTCGTCTGCTTGAACGCACGGAAGCCTTCCTGCGCGATGGTCAGGTGGTCCTGGTGCGTATCGTTGATGCTGGGCAGAAAGACGATGTCGGGCTTGAGCGTGCGGTTCAGTTCGACCATCTTGTCCAGGATCTGCTGGCGCAGTTCGGGGAACTTGCGCACCTCGAAATCGTAGACGAGGCAGTCTTCGTCCTTGATGCCGAGCACGGCGGTCGCCTGGCGGACTTCGGTGCGCAGGATGTCGCGCGGCAGATGGGGCAGCACCGATTGTTCGGCGGCGGAAAACGCCGCATAGACGACCCGGCAACCTTCTGCGGCGAAGCGGGCAATGGTGCCGCCGCAGCCGAATTCGCCGTCGTCGGTGTGCGGTGCGAGAACGAGGATCGTCGAGGCTTTTTTCATGATGGTGTCATCGAGTGTCCGCTTGCAGAGAGGCTTTGCCAGGATGGCCGACAAGCCGTTTTTCCAGAAATTGCATCGGTGATGCTGCGCTGCGCCGTCAGTATCGGGTATTGTCCGAGATGCCACGCCTGTCTGGGGGGAGCGTGAGCCAGTCCTCGGCGAATCTGCCTGCTGATGGCGCGAGCTTGCCCTCGAGCGGGCGGTTGTTCTGCAGCCATCTTCTTTGTTCCGAGCCTTGCATGTGCGGAATTTTTGGAATCGTCGAGCGCCAGGGGGTCCCGGAACACGCGCTGAATGAGGTGATCGATCGCTGCATGTCGGCCATCTTGCCACGTGGCCCCGATGGTCACGCGGTGGCGCAACTGGAATATCCCGGTTTCCGGGTCGCGTTGGGGCATGCGCGCCTGGCCATCATCGATCTGTCCGATCATGGCCGGCAACCGATGCAGGAGCCGACCTCGGGCTGGTGGATCACCTATAACGGGGAGATCTACAACTATCTCGAAGTGCGCCAGATGCTCGAAGCGCTGGGCTGGTCATTCGAGAGCTCGAGCGACACGGAGGTGCTGCTCAAGGCCTGGGTGCAATGGGGCGAGGCGGCGCTGTCGCGGCTGAACGGCATGTTCGCCTTTGCGGTGTTCAACCGTGATTCCGGCGAACTCTGGCTGGTGCGCGACCGGTTCGGCGTCAAGCCATTGTTGTGGGCGCGGACGCGCACTGGCGGCGTGGTGTTCGCGTCGTCGGTTGCCGCGGTGGCGCAGACGATAGACGCAGCGGTCGACACCGGCTACTGCGCGCGCGCGCTGCGCTATCGGGTATTCGAGACGCCGGGCTCGGAGGCACCGTTCCGCGGTGTCGAGCCCGTGCCCGCGGGCAGCTGGGTCCGCC
>JBGSTN010000809.1:0-4054 GCA_041736455.1 Burkholderiaceae bacterium
CGTCAGCGCATCGATCGCGAGCACGACGTCGGCCCGGCGCGGCGCGGGATCTTTCGTCCCGCGAGCCACATCGCGCGGAAACGCTTCGGTTCGAGTCATGGTCGGAAGCCTCGGGTCGGCGAGCCGCCGCCTGCGCGCGCACCCGTCATAGCTGCTTGCTCATGCGAGGATCGATCGTGTCGCGCAGCCCGTCCCCGAGCATGTTGATCGCGAGAACGGTCAGCGTGAGAAAGATCGCCGGAAAGAAGATGTTGTGCGGATAGACCTGGAAGAACTGGCGCCCTTCGGCCATGATGTTGCCCCACGTCGGCGTCTCGGGCGGGATACCGACGCCGAGGAAGCTCAGGATCGCTTCCAGGAGAATCGCCGAACCGCAGATGAACGTGCCCTGCACGATCAGCGGCGCGATCGTGTTGGGCAGCACATGACGCACGAGTATCTGCGGCGTGGGCGTACCGACCGAAATCGCGGCTTCGACATAGGGTTCCTCGCGGATCGACAACACGATCGAGCGCACCAGTCGCACGACGCGGGGAATTTCCGGTATCGCCACCGCGACGATCACGGTGAGCAGGCTCGCGCCACTCAATGAAACCAGCGCGATCGCGAGCAGGATCGCAGGAATCGCCATCAGGCCATCCATGAACCGCATGACGACCGCGTCGACCCAGCGAAAGTATCCGGCGACCATGCCGAGCAGCAATCCGATCGAAACACTGATGATCGCGACGGACACGCCGATCACCAGCGAGATACGCGCCCCGTAGATCACACGGGCGTAGATGTCGCGCCCGAGGCTGTCGGTGCCCATGTGGGCCGTCATCTTCACCTTGTCGCCGTCGTCATTGCGAATGGTCGATTCGTAGCCGGGCCCCTTGTTCCGATTGGACGGGTTGATCGCCGCCGGATCCATGCTGGTCAAGACCGGTGCCAGCACACCGATCGAGGCGATGATCGCGAAGATCAACGCGCCGACGATGACCCCGGGATTGCGGATCAGTCGCGACCAGGCAGACGATCGCGGGACCGGCTCGATGGATTCAATGGATTCCGGCGCAAGGCCGTCGATCGACGCAGCCATGTCAGTACCGTATGCGCGGATCGAGCACGGTGTAGAGCAGATCGATCGCGAGGTTGATCAATACGTAGGCAAACGAGAACAGCAGGATCACGGCCTGCACGGTCGGATAGTCTCGCCCGAGCACCGCGTCCACCGTCAGGCTGCCCAGCCCGGGGATCGTGAAGACGCTTTCGGTGACGACCACACCGCCGATCAGCACTGCGATCGCGATGCCGATGACCGTGACGATGGGCACCGCCGCGTTGCGCAACGCGTGCTGCACCAGGACGCGGAATTCCGACAGCCCTTTCGCACGGGCCGTGCGCACATAGTCCTCGTTCAGTACCTCCAGTACGCTCGTGCGCGTCATCCTCGCAATGAGCGCGATGAACAATACCGAGAGAGCAGACGCCGGAAGGATCAACCGATGAAGGAACCCTCCCAGCCCGTCGGCGATGCGCTGGTAGCCTTGCACCGGAAACCACTCCAGACGCACCGCGAAAACGTACATCAGCACGTATCCGATCACGAAGACCGGCACCGAGAAACCGATCACCGAGAAACCCATCAGCAGACGATCGATCCAGCTGCCCTGCTTGTAGGCTGCCAGCGTCCCCAGCGGTACCGCGATCAAGCAGGCGATCAGGATCGTCATGATCGCCAGTGCGACGGTCGGCTCGACCCGTTCGGCGATCAGGCCTGCGACATCGCGCTTGTAGTAGAACGACTGCCCGAAGTCGCCGCTGAACATGTTCGCGGTCCAGATGCCGAACTGCACGACCAGCGAATGATCGAGCCCCAGCTTCTGGCGCAATTGGGCGATATCCTCCGACGTTGCCGCATCACCGGCGATGATCGATGCCGGATCGCCGGGGGTGAGTCGCAACATCATGAACACCAGGATCGCCACGATCAACATCACGGGGATCGTGGCGAGCAGGCGCCGGACAAGGTAGGTCCACATCGAACTGACAGCTTCCTGGATCGACCGGCGCAAAGGCGCCGGCCTTGTTCAAGATCGGATCAATCGCCTTTCTTGTAGCCCCAGAACGCACTGACCGGTGACACCGGGGCACCAGAGACGTTCTTGCCCATCGCTGCAGGGGCATACCATTGACCGAGGTGGATGTGCGTGGGGGATACGGCGACACGGCGCTGGATGTTCTCGACGATCACCTTCTGCTTGGCCTCATCGGTTTCCTTCGCATAGTCGTCGCGCAGCGCCTGGATCTTCTCGTCGCAGGGCCAGCCGAACAACGCCTTGTCGCAAGCCGCGTTCAGGAACGGATGACCGAGCGGGTTCGCATTGTCGACCGAGTTCCAGTTGGTGAGGAACGCGCTCCAGCCACCCTCGCTCGGCGGTTCCTTCTTGTTGCGCCGACCCACCAGGGTCTGCCAGTCCATCGACTGCATGTCGACCTTCATGCCGACTCTTTCCATCAGCGACTTGGCCACAGGCGCCAGATTGGTCAGCACGGTGAGGTCGGTCGAGTGCATCAGGAGCACTGGCGTGCCGTCGTAGCCACCCTCCTTCAGCAGCTCGCGGGCCTTCTTGAAGTTCGATTCCAGCTTGTCTTCGAAGCCTGCATCGGTGCCAATGGGCGTGCCGCAGATGAACATGGCCTTGCAGACCTTGTAGTTCTTCTCGTCGCCGATCACGGCCTTCAGGAAGTCTTCCTGATTGAACGCATAGAACAGAGCCTCACGGATCTTCGCGTTGTCGAAAGGCTTGTGCAACTGGTTGAAGCGGAACGTGTACTGGTTGCCGAACGGATTGAGTTCGACGAGCTTGATGTTCGGATCCTTCTCCATGACCGGCAACAAATCGTGCGATGGAATCTCGATCACATCGATCTCGCCCTTGGAGAGCGCGTTCATCGCGGTCTGCGGATCCTTGATCACCTTCCACACGACCCGATCGACATTGACGACCTTGCCACCTGCCAGGCCATCACCCGGTTCGCTCCGCGGCTTGTACTTGTCGAATTTCGCGAACGACGTCGAGTCACCCGGCTTCCACTCGTCCTTCAGGAAGACGTATGGACCGGAACCCACGTATTCGGTGATCTGATCACTGGCAGGAGTCTTGGCAATGCGCTCGGGGAAGATGAAGGGCACGTTGCCGGAAGGCTTGCCGAGCGCCTGGATGATCAGGCCGGTCGGCTCTTTGAGCTCGAACCTGAACGTGCGATCGTCCACGGCGGTGAGTGCCTTCGTGAAGGCCATCACCTTCTGGCCCATCGGATCCTTGACCGCCCAGCGCTGGAGCGATGCGATCACATCCTTGCTGGTGATAGGCGCGCCATCGTGGAACAGCAATCCTTGACGCAGCGTGAAGTCGTAGACGAGCTTGTCGTCCGACACCTTCCAGGTGTCGACCATCTGCGGCTTGATCTCGCCCTTGGTATTCATGGCGAACAACGTGTCGTAGACCATGTAGCCGTAGTTGCGCGACATGTAGGCCGTCGTCCAGATCGGATCGACGATCTTCAGATCGGAGTGCATGACCACGCGCAGCTCGCTGGCCGCGATCGCCGGCGCAGTACCGAGGCCCAACGCCGATACGACGCCGAGCGCGCATGCGGTTCGACGCAAACAAACCATTGTGTTCAAGTTGTTTTCTCCCTGTAGACACCGAAGGCCGTAGCGGCTCAGCTGACTCGTTCGCGACGACGCCTGGTCAAGAGGCCAGGCGCCGCCCCCGACGTGAAAGGGCTGGTGATCCCCCCCGCCGACCTGACGCCCATGCCGCGCAATGGAAGAACCAAAGCAAGCATCAAGCCAGATCGATCGGGCGCCAGTCTCCTGTTCGCCGGTCAGTCTACCAGCAGTCTTGCCCGATCAAGGTGCGAACTCCTGGCGTCGAGCCAGAGATCCTGGTGCCGACGACACGATGTCGATTCACGCGCGACCAGCGTGGTGCACTCCGGGAGCGAGGTTGGACGGACGAATGACGTCTCGCGGTCGTTCACGGGGCGGCCGATCGGCCGCCCC
>JBGSTN010000831.1:0-2894 GCA_041736455.1 Burkholderiaceae bacterium
GTTACCCAGTCCGACGATCAGGCGAATGCCAGCCATTCGTCTTCAACCCGGGCGACGCGAACGATCGGTCTCGATACGCAGGATCGAGCTCAGCCCTTGCCAGGAGCCGGTTTGCCGTCGGTCTTCGCAGCCTCGGCTGCAGGCGCGGCCGCTGCCGCTGCCGGCGCCGGTTCTTCGCCACCAACCTTGATCGTGACCTGCGCAACCACGTGGTCGCTGTCTTCGCCGAAGTCGAGTTCGACACCATCGGGCAGCTTGAGATCGCTGGCGTGGATCACCGAACCGGGTTCGAGCTGGCTCATGTCGACCTCGATGTACTCGGGGAGGTCTTTCGGCAGACAGGAAACCGGTACTTCGGTCAGGATATGGCTGATGATCGCCTGATGCAGCTTCACGGCAGGCGAGTCGTCCTGTCCGACGAAGTGCAGGGGGATCGACAGACTCATCTTCTCGTCGGCACTGACGCGCAGGAAGTCGACGTGCATCACGAGCTTCTTGTAAGGGTGGTACTGCACGTTACGCAGCACGACCTGCTCGCTGGCGCCGCTGCCCATCTCGATGTCGAGCAGCGATGAATGGAAGGCCTCGACGCGCAATGCATGGAACAGCGCGTTGTGATCGACATCGATGGCTTGCGCCGGTTGTCCGGCGCCATAGACGACTCCGGGTACTCGTCCCGCACGGCGCAGGCGGCGGCTCGCACTCGATCCCTGCTCCTGGCGTTTGGTGGCAATGACTTTCATGGTGAAACTCCGATGATGACGTTGCCGATCGCGACCAACCGGCAACAGGAACTGGAAGCAGCCGACAGGCTGCCCCAGGAAACAGAAATTGTTCGCTCAGTCGACAAACAGCGACGAGACGGAATCCGCGCGATTGATTCGAAGGATCGTTTCGGCGAGCAGCTGACCGACGCTCAATACCCGTATGCAATCGATCGCCTTGGCATCGCGAGGCAAGGGAATCGTGTCGGTGACCACGAGTTCGTCGAGCGGCGAGTCCGCGACGCGGCCGACCGCGCCACCGGAGAGCACCGGATGGGTGCAATAGGCGACGACCTTCCTGGCACCCTGGCGCTTGAGCGCCGCTGCCGCCTTGACGAGCGTGTTCGCGGTGTCGACCATGTCGTCCATGATCACGCAGGTGCGATCCTCGACATCGCCGATGATGTTCATGACCTCCGCAACGTTCGCTTTCGGGCGCCGCTTGTCGATGATGGCGAGCTCGCATTCCAGCTGCTTGGCCATCGCCCTGGCCCGCACCACGCCGCCCACGTCCGGCGACACGACCACCACATTCTCGAACTGCTGCTTGTGCACGTCGGCCAGCAGCAATGGCGCGGCATAGACGTTGTCGACCGGGATGTCGAAGAAGCCCTGGATCTGGTCGGCATGCAGATCCATCGTCAGCACCCGGTCGACGCCGGCGATCTGCAACATGTTCGCCACCACTTTCGCACTGATCGCGACCCGCATCGAACGGACCCGGCGGTCCTGCCGCGCATAGCCGAAGTAGGGCAGTGCCGCGGTGATCCGACCGGCCGACGCCCGCTTCAGTGCGTCGGTCATGATCATCACTTCCATCAGATGATCGTTGGTCGGCGCGCAGGTGGACTGAAGCACATAGACATCGCGACCGCGGACGTTCTCGAGGATCTCGACCATCACCTCGCCGTCCGAGAAGCGCCCTACGGAGGCACGACCCAGCGAGATGTTCAGTGACCGGGCGACATCCAGCGCCAGACCCGGTATTGCATTGCCGGTGAACAGGACCGGACCGTCGCCGGTCAGGAGGTCATTGCGGCGATAGGTTGGAGGCATGGTGATGGCTGCCGAATTTGCTGCCGGTATTGCTGTGTTTCGAATGGCTGGGGAGGCAGGATTCGAACCTGCGCATGCCGGAATCAAAATCCGGTGCCTTAACCAACTTGGCCACTCCCCATCCGGAGTCGACCTTGCGCCATCGCGCAAAGCCGCAAAAAAACCGCTCTTGACTCGCGTCTGCCGCGTGGCCGTTCAGCGACGGACGAGTCCTTTGGCAAATGCCCAGCCCCGCATCGGATGCTCGACGAGCGATTCGACGACGTGAACCTTGCCGATGTTGCTCTTGCCGACCCGCTCGGCAATGCGTTCGGCACTTTCCCTGTCGGGCGCTGGATAGAACACGCACCCACCAGAACCACTCATGCGGGCAGCATCCCAAGGCGCATTCGCCTCGTCCTGTCCGCCGTTTCCAGCCGCACCTGCTTTGACATCACCTGCCTTGACGACACCATCCGCTCGAGCACTTGCTCTTGACGCTGCACCTGCTCTTGACGCTGCACTTGCTCTCGAGGCTGCACCTGCGCCTGCTCCGACACCCGGTCCCGCCCCTGCTTCTACACCATCTGCTCCGGCAACGCCCGATTTTCGAGCGCCCGCCCTTGCCACACCTTTCGACAAAGCCCCTTTTCTCGATGGCTTGCCCGCACGCAACACCTGCCGCGCCGCCTGGGTCAATGCGGTGAGCGCCTGTTGAACGGCCGGATAACGACTGCTCGCGACCGGTTCGAGGTCGTTTCTACCTGCGAGACCGATGTTCTGGCGCGAAAGAGGCGAAATTTTGAGCGGTTTCGAATCCCGTGTCAATTCGGGTGCGCTGAAGATCTCGGTCGTCGGCACGATTGCCGGTGGCGCGACGACAACATACCACTGTCTCGGCAGCGCCAGCGCGGTGATCTTTTCCCCAACACCGGTGGCGAGCGCGGCGGTGCCGTGCACGAATACCGGCACATCGGCACCGAGTTGCAGGCCCAGTCTCGCGACGCGCGCAATCGGCCAGTTGATGCCCCAGAGGCGATTCAGCGCGAGCAGCGTGGTCGCGGCGTTCGATGACCCGCCGCCGAGGCCGCCGCC
>JBGSTN010000862.1:0-1872 GCA_041736455.1 Burkholderiaceae bacterium
GATCGCTCAGGCGATGTTCGCCGATCGTGACGCAACCCGTCGCACGGCGAGCCATGCGACCAGGGTGGCCGGAAGGGCGACCATCGCGGCGGCCAGCGTCATCTGCAACGACGACAGGGGCATCAGTCCGCCGCCGGGTGCAACGAACATCAGGCCACCGACGATCAACGCCACGCGCACTGGCCATTCGAGCACCCGCGTAGCGCGCAGGTCACCTACGCCCATCAGGTAGCCCTGCAGTCCGCTCGCGACCAGAGTGATGCCAAGCAGCGCCGTCACCAGATGAACGGGCAGCCAGGTGAGATCGCCTTGCAGCACCAGTGCCGGATTCATCACGAAGAAGAACGGGACGAAATAGATGATCGCGCCGATCTTCATCGCTTCCAGTCCGGTGGTCATCGGCGACGCACCGGCGATCGACGACGCGGCGAATGCCGCCAGGGCGACCGGCGGCGTGATGAACGACACCATGCCCCAATACATCACGAACAGATGTACGGCGAGCCGATCGAGGCCCACCTCGATGAGACTCGGCGCGAGCAATACCGCCAGAAAGATGTAGCAGGCGGTGATGGTCATGCCCATGCCGAGCACGAACGAGGTGAGCGCGCCCATCACCATCAACAGCAGGGGGGAGTCACCGGCCAGATGCAGCAATTCGGTGGTCAGCGTGCCGGTGAGCCCGGTGAGCGAGAAGGCGCCGACCAGCAGGCCGACCCCGGCCAGGATGGTGGCCAGTTCGACGAAGACCCGGCCATTGGCTTCGATGAAGCCGAGCAGGTCCGCCCAGCCCCAACGCCGCTTCGAGAACGCCTGGTTGAGCACCAGCAGCAGGCCCGTGGCGAGCCAGGGTGCCCAGTTCTCCCGCTTCATGACCAGCAGCAGGACGACCAGCAGGATGATCACGAAGACGAAGTACCAGCCTTCGCGCAACACCTGCCGCACGGCAGGCAGGTCGACCTGCGGCAGGCCCTGCATGCCATGACGGCCGGCATTGCAGTCGATCTGAACGAACAGCGCGAAGAAATAGAAGATCGCCGGGATCGCGGCGGCGAGTGCGATTTCGGCATAGGGCAGGTCGAGGAATTCGGCCATCACGAAGGCGGTCGCGCCCATCACGGGCGGCGCGAGCACCGCGCCCGTCGATGCACAGGCTTCGATCGCGCCGGCTGTCGACGCCTTGAAGCCGGATCGCTTCATGGCCGGGATCGTCATCGTCCCGGTGGTCAACACGTTGGAGATCACGCTGCCGCTCATCGAACCCAGCAGGCCGGACGAAAAGATCGCGACCTTCGCCGCGCCGCCGCGGAATCGTCCGCACAAGGCGAACGCGAAGTCGATGAAGAAGGTGCCGGCGCCGGTGTATTGAAGCGCCGTACCGAACACGAGAAAACCGATGACGAGTTCGGCGAACGCACGCATCGGCACTCCGAGAATGCTCTCGCGCGAGAACACATGGAACGCGGCCGTGTCAGCAAGTGACAATGAAGGCGAAGTCAGTGGAGCAGGCATCACGCCAGCGAACAATGGGAACAGCGAGAACGCGGTCATGATGAGGAACAACGCCGTGCCGCCGGCACGCCTGAGTGCCTCCAGCACGAGCACCCAGAAAGCCGCCGCCGCCCAGATCGTCCAGCCCGGCGCACTCATCGCAGCGCTGTACTCCCAGCCCGCCGCCGCCGATTCGCGCGCGGTGACGATCATCGCGATCGCCAGGCCCGTTGCGGCGACGAACAGGATCACGTCGTAGATCGGCACGCGATCCACGTGCAGACCCGGCTGCAACGGATACAGCACGAACGCCATTGGCACGAGGGCGGCAACCAGCGCCCAGAAATACTCGGTGTCGAGCATCGTGAAGCCGACGAAGAT
>JBGSTN010000898.1:0-4184 GCA_041736455.1 Burkholderiaceae bacterium
CGGACAACAGGCGATCGACGCCGGCCCAGAGCGACTGGATCAGGCGCAGCCGTCGCAGCCCCTGCAGCGTGCCGGGAGGTGGATTGGCCACGACCGCGATCTCGATCGCATCGGTCGGCAGGTCCGTGTCGGGGAGATGCCAGCGGGCCTCGGGCATCGCTCGATGCAGCGCCTCGAGCCATTCGTCGCGCTCCTGCGCGTCGGCGCCGGTGCTGAAGAGGATGTGATGGATCATGTCGTCGAGTCCTGCCTGGCCGTGGCGGTTGCGTCGCGAGCGACCGCGCGAGTCACGGAGTGCGTGATGGCGGCCGTCTGGCTGTCACCGGGTCACACGTGTCATCGCGGTGCGGTATTCCCGTTCCAACCGGTCGATCAGTTGCGCGGCAGGGACCACCTGCCCGACCGCCCCGATCCCCTGCCCGCAGCCCCAGATGTCGCGCCAGGCTTTCTTCGCCTCGAGACCACCACTCCCGAAATTCATCTTGCTCGGGTCGCTGACCGGCAGCGCGTCGGGATCGAGCCCGGCATTGCGGATCGACTCGCGCAGGTAGTTGCCGTGCACGCCGGTGAACAGGTTCGAATAGATGATGTCTTCGGCACTGCCGCGCACGATCGCCTCCTTGTAGGCGTCGCTCGCATTGGCCTCGTCGGTGGCGATGAATGCCGAACCGATATAGGCGAAATCGGCCCCCATCGCCACTGCCGCCAATACCGAGGCGCCGGTGCTGATCGAACCGGACAGAGCGATCGGCCCGTCGAACCAGGCTCGCGTCTCCTGGACCAGCGCGAAGGGCGACTGCGTGCCGGCGTGTCCGCCCGCCCCCGAGGCGACGAGGATCAGGCCGTCTGCCCCTTTCTCGATCGCCTTGCGGGCGAATTTCTGGTTGATCACGTCATGCAGCACGATGCCGCCGTAACTGTGGATCGCATCGTTCAGGTCGGCCCGCGCACCCAGGGAAGTGATGACGAGAGGCACTTCATGGCGCACGCACGCCTCGACGTCATGGTCGAGCCGGGTATTCGATTTGTGCACGATCTGGTTGACGGCAAACGGGGCCGCCGGGCGATCGGGATGATCGGCATTCCAGAGGGCCAGCCTGCTTTCGATATCCGTCAGCCATTCGTCGAGCTTTTCGGCAGGCCGGGCATTGAGTGCCGGAAACGAGCCGATGATCCCGTTCGTGCATTGCGCCACCACGAGATCGGGATTCGAGACGATGAAAAGCGGCGAGCCGATGACCGGCACGCGAAGACGGGACTTGATCAGGTCGAGGTTCATGAGCCGGGACTGGCGTCGCAATGGCGCTCAAGAATACACGTACCGGAATACACCGACCCGCCACGGGCCCGTCCGACGACCGGTCCTCGTGACTAACGATCGGTACAGCAGACCCGATTGCGGCCTTCGTTCTTCGCCTGGTAGAGCGCACGATCAGCCCTGTCGACGATCGTATCCTGGGTGTCGCCGGGCCGATAGGTGGCCACGCCCGCCGAGATGGTGATGTTGCTGATCGTCTCGTTCGCGTTGGCGCGCCGGATCCGGCTCAGGGAGACCGTCTCGCGGATGCGTTCGGCAACGGCGATGCCGCCGGTGGCATCGGTGGCCGGCAGGATGATCGCGAACTCCTCACCGCCGTAGCGGCTCACGAAGTCCTTGCGCATCACCGCGCCGTCCATGACCCGGGACAGGCCCTGGATCACCTTGTCACCGAACAGGTGCCCGTACTTGTCGTTGATATCCTTGAATCGATCGATATCCAGCAGGATCAGCGTCACCGGCTCCGGCTTGTCCGGATCGCTGTTGCGCGCCTTGTCGAGTTGGGCGGACAGCGCCAGATCGAAACCGCGGCGATTCAACAGGCCCGTCAAGGGGTCCAGCTGCGCCTCTTCCTTGGCCCGAAGCAGTTCTTCGGCAAGTTGCTGGACGTCGCGGCGCGTCGTTTCCAGGTGAGACTGCAGGCCCTGCATCTGCTCGTTGACGCTGCGGATGTCCTCGCGCAGCGATCCGACGTGAGCCTTGATTTCGTCCGGCGTCGGGTCGGCGTCGATCGCCGTGGCAAAGTCGTCGAGTCGCTCGTCGAAACGGGTCGTGCTGCTGGAGGCCGAGCGTACCGAATCGTCGACCTGCTTCATCAGATCGAGCAGGCTGGCGCGACCTTCGCGCATCGCCTGCTCCATCTTGTCGACCACATGGCGCTGATAGATCTCGAAAGTCAGGCTTTCCGAGATGCGCTGGTTGCTGCGTACGAGCTCGTCGAGTTCGGCGCGCAGATCCTTGTTGGTGCCCCGAACGTATTCGTACCAGACCGCGTACGATATCGGAGCGAATCCACGTCCGTGCCGCGAAATCATCGGCAACGTCAGGCGCAGCAGCTCTGCGCTGCGTTCGGTGTCGCGATCTCCAGGGTTGTCCAGGCCACGGCCCGCGACAGGCTCATCGGCACGGGCAGGACTGGCCAGAGGCGGATCAGTTGTCATTGCGCAATACTCGTCAGGCCGGAATGGTGAAGCGGGTACGCCGGGTGAGCGGCGCATGGAAGATGTCGTATACGGCCTAGTGTGAGCCAAGCGGGCGATAATCGAGCGTCGAATAGCGGCACAAAAACCGGCTGCTTTCGTCCCGAATGCTCCCCTACCTCCACCTTCAGGCAGACAATGAGGCATCACGCAGCAACCCATTCCCACGCCGTCGAGCCCGTCCAGTCGCCGGAGGGCAAGCCGCACCGCCCGGCCGGCGACTGGCAGACGCTGCGCAAGCTGCTGCCATTGCTGTTCGAGTATCGCTGGCGGGTCGCGCTCGCACTGACCTGCCTGATCGCGGCCAAGGCGGCCACCGTGGCGGTGCCGATCCTGCTGAAGACCCTCGTCGATGGCCTGACCGTGCAGCCGCAAGCCGGTGGCAGCTTCACCACCGAAGCCGCGCTCGTGGTCCCGATCGGCCTGGTCGTGCTCTATGGGCTGTTGCGCCTGGCGACGACAGCCTTCACCGAGTTGCGCGAACTGGTATTTCTGCGGGTAACCACCCAGGCCGTGCGCTCCTCCGCCGTCCAGGTGTTCCGGCATCTGCATGCGTTGTCGCTGCGCTTCCATCTCGATCGGCAGACCGGCGGTCTGACCAGCGACATCGAACGGGGCACGCGGGGTATTTCGTCGCTCGTCTCGTACACGCTCTACAGCATTCTCCCCACCCTGATCGAGATCGGGCTGGTACTGACCTACCTCGTCATCAACTACGAGGTCTGGTTCGCGGTCATCACGTTGATCGCGCTCGTTGCCTACGGCGCGTTCACCTACTACGTGACCGAGTGGCGCACGAAGTTCCGGCGGCGCATGAACTCACTCGATTCGCAGGCCAACAGCGGGGCGATCGACTCGCTGATCAACTACGAAACGGTCAAGTACTTCGGCAACGAAGCGTTCGAGGCGCGCCGCTACGACGACAACCTGGCGAGCTATCAGCGGGCGCGTGAGCAGAGCCAGGGGTCGCTGTCTTTGCTCAATGTGGGCCAGGCCCTGATCATCTCGTCCGCCGTCGCCCTGATGATCTGGCGCGCGACGGTTGGAGTCGTCGAGGGCCGCATGACACTGGGCGACCTGGTCCTCGTCAATGGCTTCATGATCCAGCTCTACATTCCACTCAATTTCCTGGGCACCTTGTATCGCGAGATCCGGCAGAGTCTCACCGACATGGAGCGGATGTTCGGGCTGCTCGATTCCGGCCAGGAAGTGGCCGATGCAACGGATGCGCGCGTGCTGAATCTGGTCGATGCGGGTACCGGCCACTGGCGCGCGCCGCGCATCCGGTTCGAACGCGTCGGCTTCGGCTACCAGCCCGATCGCATGATCCTGCGCGATGTCAGTTTCGAGATCGCGCCCGGAACGCGTTGCGCGGTCGTGGGCGCCAGCGGCGCCGGCAAATCCACACTCGCGCGCCTTCTGTTTCGCTTCTACGATGTTGGTTCGGGTGCGATCCGGATCGACGACGACGACATTCGTTCCCTCACCCAGGAGAGCCTGCGCCGGGCGATCGGCATCGTGCCGCAGGACACCGTGCTGTTCAACGACACGATCGGCTACAACATCGCCTATGGGCGTCCGGGCGCGAGCGATGCCGACATCCGGGCGGTCATGGAAGCCGCACAACTGTCCGCGCTGATCGACCGGCTGCCGCAGGGGCTCGTCTC
>JBGSTN010000905.1:0-1753 GCA_041736455.1 Burkholderiaceae bacterium
GCTGGCCGGCGGCGTCGGCATTGCACACGCGAAGACCTATGAATTCACGATGGCGGTCATCCCGGCGCCGGGCGACGCGTACAGCATCGTCAGTTCGAAGTTCCCGGAGCGCGTCGCCGCGGCCACCAATGGCCAGGTGAAGGTGACGATCAGCGATTCACTGGTGCCCGGCCCACAACTTGCATCGGCGGTTCGAGAGGGGCGTGTCGAGATGGCGGCGACCCTGCATACCTATCTTGCGGCCGAGGAACCGCGCTTCGGCATCTTCAATCTGCCCGGCCTGATCGAGGGCATGGACGACTACCGCAAGGTAGGTGCCGCATTCTGGTTCGAGGATACCCACCGGATCTGGCGCGAAAGATACAACGCCGTCGTGCTGACCGAAGGGGCGTGGTGCACTCAGGGCCTGTTCAGCAAGACACCGATCCGCACCCTCGAGGACTTCCGCAACAAGCGTCTGCGCGTGCACAACCCCCAGACGGCCGAACTGATGAATGCACTCGGTGCCAAGCCTGTTCCGCTGGCCTTGCCCGAGGTGATGCCTTCGCTCGATCGCGGTGTCATCGACGGCCTCTTCACGTCGCAGTGCTACGGCGACGGGCAGGAGTACTGGCGCGCGGCGGCGAACGTGCAGGACTGGAGCCTCGGCCCGATCAATGGCTGGGCTATCATCGTCAACGCCGACGTCTGGACCGCTCTGCCGGCCGACATACAGGAAGCCATGCGCAAGGCCGGCGCGGCACTGCAGGACGAAGCATTGGGCGGTCATGCGAAATTCGTCGCTCAGGCGGCGGAAAGGATGCAGGCTCAGAAAGTCATGGTCTGGAAGGCGCCTGCCACCGAGCGGGCGCGAATCTTCGATGCTAAATTCGTGCAACCTTCCTACGATGCCTGGCTGGCGCGCGCGAAGCAGATCGGCTTCGACGGCAACGCCTACCTCGAGCGCGTGCGCAAGGTCACTGCACCCTGATCGCGGCCACGCCGGCGCCGGACACGAGTCAACCGATGAAGATGCCGGATTCCAGAGTCGATAGCAGCGGGGCATCGGGTGTCCCAGACCGGTTCCGGGTCGCCCGGGTGGCCGCGCCATTGCGTCAACAGGTCACCGCCAGTATCCGCGATGCAATCGCCGTTGGACGCTTCCGCCCGGGCGATCGGCTCACCGAACGTGATCTTTGCGCGATGACGGGCGTGAGCCGTACGCTCGTACGCGAGGCGATACGGCAACTGGAGTCCGAAGGTCTGGTGAGCGTGGTTCCCAACCGGGGACCGGTCGTCACGCCGCTGAGTCGCGCTCAGGCCGAAGGCATCTATCAGGTCCGGCGTGAACTGGAGGGTCTCGCAGCGGAGCTGTTCGCCCGTCATGCGAGCGAAGCCCATCAGCAGGCGTTGCGCGAATCGCTGCGGCACCTGCCCGGGGCGCTGGATGATCCAGATCCGCTCGTCCGGATCCGTGCGAAGAACGCGTTCTACGAAGTCCTGATCCGCGGTGCCGGGAACGAGGCGCTGGGCCTCGCGCTGAGCCTGCTCAACGTGCGCATCACGCTGCTTCGGTCGATGTCGCTGAGTGCGCAGGGCAGGGCTTCCAAGAGCGCCGAAGAACTCGAAGCCCTCGTCGAGGCGCTCGTTGCCCGCGACGCGCGCAAGGCGCGCGCGGCGGCCCAGAAACATGTCAGCAATGCGGCCAGGACGGCGCTGGAGTGCATGGATGCCTACAACAATGCTGCTGAGTGATCGAAAGGCCTTCGTGACC
>JBGSTN010000908.1:0-7312 GCA_041736455.1 Burkholderiaceae bacterium
GCCGCGTTCGGCAGGCGCGGTGCCATGCAGCAGAACCTGCAGAACTCGATCGCCTTCGGCGAGGCCGCACGACAGTATCGTGACTGGTCGCAGCGAAATTGGCAGGGCGTCGTCGATGACCGCAATCGAAGCGTGGATTCGCGCAACGCCCAGTTTCGCGAGAACCTCGGCGGCGTGCAGACCTACAAGGACCCGTTCGGCGCCACGCCGCAGGTCGAACTGCCGAACACTCACCGATATTACTGGCAGGATCGTCAAGGGCGCTACGTCGGCACCGATGACCCGGGCGCCGATCCGAACGTCGGCGAGACCAGCGAGTGGCGACGGATGGAACCGATCGCCCGCTAGCTGCTTGCGTTGCAGCCGCTCGGTGACACATCGATGGACCGGCCGGCGTGCCAGCCCCACGCGATCGATGTCATGAACTGTGGATTCCGCCGTAACTCCGCCGGCATGCGGGGCGTATACCATTGCGCGGGACTTCGCGATCCCGAGCGTTCTGGCAATAACCGGATGACACCAGCTTCCATCGACCCCCCTGTTCGACGCCTCGAGGACTTGCCCTCGCCCAAGGGATTGCCATGGCTGGGCAACGCGCTGCAACTCGAACCGAGCCGATTGCATCTGATCCTTGAAGGCTGGGGAGCGCAGTTGGGCGAGGTCTATACCTTCGGCCTGGGCCCGAAACGGGTCTTCGTATCGTCCGACCCGCAGCACCTGCAGACGGCATTGCGAGAACGGCCCGAGCGCTATCGCCGCTACGCGCCGATCGAGAAAGTCATTGCCGAGATGGGATTCAACGGGGTGTTCTCGGTCGAGGGCGATGCGTGGCGGCCTCAGCGGCGCCTGATCATGCAGGCGCTTGCGTCGACCAACTTCCGTGCGTTCTTCCCCACCATTCAAGGCATCACCGAACGACTGCGTTGCCGCTGGCAGCGTGCGGCCGACACCGGTGCCACGGTACAGATGACCGAGGACCTCGTGCGCTACACCGTCGACGTGACCACCGCGCTGTCGTTCGGTGAAGACCCGAATACCATCGATCAGGCCGGCGATCTCATCCAGGATCACCTGGCGCGCATATTTCCGATGATCAACTCGAGGATCAACGCGCCGTTGCCTTGGTGGCGGGTCATGAAGCTACCAAAGGACCGTCGCTTCGAACGTTCGTTGCTAGCCGTGAGTCGGCATATCGACGGACTGATCGTGCGAGCGCGCCAACGAATGCACGACATGCCGGCAGACACGCCGCGCAACTTGCTGGAAGCGATGTTGAAGTCGGCCGGCGAACCGGGCTCAGGCATCACGGATCCGATGATCGCAGCCAATGTCATGACGCTGCTCCTGGCCGGTGAAGACACGACCGCTCACACGCTGGCATGGACCCTTTCATTCCTCTGTTCCGACCCGCCGATGCAGGCCCGGCTTCAGGCCGCGGCGGCCGACACATTGGCCACGGCCCGGGTTTGTGAGCGATTCGAAGACCTGAGCAGGCTCGACCTGTTCGAGGCCACGGCGCATGAAGCGACACGCCTGAAGCCGATCGTGCCGCTGTTCTATCTCGAGCCAGTCGTCGATGTGGTGCTCGGCAATGTTGCGATTCCCAAGGGGACGCCGCTGTTCTTCATGTTGCGTCCGGCGATGCGAGACGAGCGGTACTTCGGCCGGCCCGACGATTTCCTGCCCGAGCGATGGGCTTCCGGACATGCGGCAATTCAGCCACACGACACCCGCGCCTATGCCCAGTTCGGCGCAGGCCCGCGCGTCTGTCCTGGACGTCACCTGGCCGGCATGGAATTGCGCATGGTGCTATCGATGCTCGCGCGCAACTTCCAGGTGGAAGCGACAGAAGACACCGCTTCGGCGAAAGAAGTCCTGAACTTCGCCATGATGCCCAGTGCAATGCCCGTGCGGCTGCGCGCGCTGTAGCACCGGCGACCACCGTGATCGAGTGAATCACTACCAAGTGCACCGTCGCGTTACGACACGCAACTAAGCACTGCAGAAAGCAAATTGCCCGCTCGCAGATCGGAATCCAGTCATTTCGGGACCGATCATTGCCGCGTCATTCACTTCGAGTACATGAATGGCGGTCGAGTACCAATGCGGATTTCCGTGATTACCTGCACCCTGGATAGCGAACCTTGGCTGGCCGAGTCGATAGCATCGGTCGACAGGCAACGCGGCGTCGAGATCGAACGCATCTTCGTCGACGGCGGCTCCACCGACGGTACACTCGAGCGCATCGCCGCCGTTCGTTGCCCGGTCAAGCTGCTGCGCAACGTGCGCGGTGGCATCTCGGCCGCAATGAATGCCGGCGCGGCTGTAGCTACCGGCGACATCATTGCCTACCTGCATGGGGACGACTGGTACTGGGGCAACGACGCGCTGTCGAAGGTGGCCGCAGAGTTTCGCCGGCGGCCGAGAGTCGAATGGGGTTTCGGACGTTGCCTCTCGTCGATCGAGGGCAAGGTGACGCCCAATGCCTACCGGATGCCTCGATACAGTCGACGCCAATTACTGATGGGCAACTTCGTTCCGCATCCGTCGGCATTCGTAAGGCGATCCGCCCTAGCTGCAGCGGGTGGCTTTTCGGGCGAGCTGCGATACGCGATGGACTACGACCTGTGGCTTCGGTTGAGTGCACGCGGCGCGCCGTTCCAGCTGGACGATTATCTGGCGGTGTTCCGGCTCCACGAAGGCAGTGCGTCGACGTCGAATCCTTGGGCCTCTCACACGGAAGCGTTTCGCGTGCAATACCGGGTTGCCGGCAACGATCCGGCGACACGGGCTGAAATCGTGGCTCGCTTCGCGGTCCGCAGCTGGAGGCTATTCCGGGCGAATCGACGCAGCCACGAGCGGCTCCGCACCGGACGGTCACGACGGCGTTCTACCGTAGAACCTGCCGAGGAAGCTCTCGCGAGTGAATCGAGTCGTCACGGTTGAGTGGACCGCGTCGCAGTGCCCTCTCGATTCGAATCAGCACCGGCGCGCCACTGATTCGAACCGCCTTCAGGAGGTCGAGGGCGATTCGGGCCGTCAGGATTGGAAGGCTGGCGCTTCACGCGAGGCGCTCCTCTTCCATTCGTAGATGTTGGACGTATCCGTCAACTCGACTGGCGCTATGCGCCGAATCACGCTGAGCCGCCCCGGATCAGTGGGATCATCCGGGAACTTGCGTCCGAAGAATCGTCCGCTCGCCATCACCTGGTCGATTTCACCATGCTTGAATTCGCGCGGTCTTGCCTCGTCGAAGACGTTGACGTAATGATTGCTGGGACCCACTCGAAGCGACGAGTTCCCGATGAGGGTACTGATCAGCATCTCGTCGGCAAGATGCACATGCGGAAACCAGTCCTGTACCCGGGGATCCGCATACAGCGCCAGCATCCTTTTCGCAGCGACACGATTCACCCCGAACCATGTGCCGCCCGCCATCACACGAAACGTGTCGTTGAACGGATGACGACTCAACCAGCCATCCCGCGCGAGGCGCGAGACCCACTCTGCGAATCGTGCATCGAGCCCCGGACGATCGTCATCGGGAATCCTCAGTTGCAGGTTGCAGCCGTCTTCGGTATGCCATTGGCGACCCGCCCAGATGTTGAAGCAGCGCCACAGGATTCGGCAACGCAATGATCCGGCGTGCGCATAGGCACGGTAGGCGAAGTTGATCCGTGCGGCGTCGTTCACCTGCAAATCGAAGAATTCGTTGTGCGCATCGTACTCATCCCGAGCCAGCATCGCCGCGAATTCGTCGAGGGGACGAATCGGCAGACACGTCGGGCTGAGCAACTGGAAGTAGTCGACCTCCGAGTCGGCCATGGCCTCGTCGAGCAATCGAAAGATCCCTTTGCTGAAGCCCCAATCGTCCCACCCGGTGCGACATGCGTTATCGACGAACCTCGCGTTCCGGGCTTCGATCACGAAGTCCGGCTGTTGCGAAAAGTCGTGATGAATCAGGACAGGGTATGGCTGTAACGCGTCCACGAGTTGTTGCACGGTAGCCGCGGAATGTACGGCAGACATGATGCCGAAAGCGATTTTCACGTTGACATCCTTCGCATGGGTTGAGAACGCAGGACCGGATCAAGTGGCACAAGAGAGATCGCATGACAGTCATCTCTGTCATTCGGCAATGCTTACATGGACCGAGGATCGACCAAGTGCAGTAGTTCGCAATTGCGGCGAATCGGGTGTCGTCCGCCCAATAACGCGAAAAGCGTGATTTCTGTCACGTTCCCGTTACGGTGTCGACCGTTCGCACACGGGGCAGGCCATTTCGGTGCTACGTCGTTCGACGTTCTCCGTCTTCGGGCAGTCACGGGTCGCGCTCGTCGGCGTGATCGCGGATGACCAAAGCCGCGCGCAGGGGCGCGCTGATGCCAAGGACGTGCTGCGGCACGGCTTGGCAGAAGTTGACGAAGGAATCGATTCAAGACTCGATGTTCGCAGCGGAGCAGCTCTCATCGGGGCTGCCTGTCGTCGCCGGCCCACGCGGCCGGCAGGTCGGTCGCCAGACCCTGGTCGACAGTGCACAGTCGAACAGCAACCATGTCGGTGGCTCTTGATCAGTTGCACGGCAAACCGCGTCTTTCAAGGCGGGGTCAAGGCAGGTCCGGAACATGTCCAGGTTAGCGGCAGGCAACCGCGACGCACCGGGGCGAAACGTCAGGGCCGAGTCGGGTCTGAACAATGCGATCCAGGATCATGGTTGGGCCGAGTTCCGCCGGCAGTTGGAATACAAGCAGTCCTGGCGAGGTGGCGAGGTGGTGGCAGTTGCATCGCGCAACACCGCAGATCCGTCCCCGCGCTTGCGATCACTTCGCTCGCAACTTACCGCTTGAGGAACCATGAGTCGTCGGCTTTGCCCTCCCAGATGCTGAGCTGCTTCTCGACATCATCCTTGGCCAAACCATAGCGGTCCTGGATCTTGCCTGCCAGCTGATCGCGCCGGCCCGCAATAACGTCAATGTCGTCGTCGGTGAGCTTGCCCAACTGTTCCTTGACGCGCCCAGTCACCTGCTTCCAGTTCCCTTCGATTCGATCCCAGTTCATAGAAACCCCCTGTCATGGTGCACGAGCGGCTTGTCGCACCTGCGATCAAGCCTACCCTTGATGCCACCGCTGCGGAGCGGCAGCAAGAATCTTCACTCCCCGTACTCGTGTCTTCAGTGCGCCACCGAACACAACACGTGATGGACCTCGACAGTACTGACTGGATCTGCACTGCATTGCGTCTCGAAATCGTCTTGGTCCGGATGCGATCAGCGGCGCAGCGGTGGCGGGATTGCTTCTCGTCAGTTCGCTTCCGAACAGAACAACGCGACCGACAGGTATACAACGTACTCGATATGTCTGATCCAATGCCGAATGAAGAAATCCTCTCGCCATCCGCGCGCAGAAACATGTCGTCGCGCCTGACGCCTGCGCCTGCGCCTCGCGAAAGAGCATATGAAACATCCTGGTAGAACCCTGGACGGCTCCTACACCGATTCATTCGGATCGCTGAAGTACAAGCTATATGTCTCGTCCGAACTGCTCAAGCGCCGCCCGCTGTTCGTGATGCTGCACGGCGCGAATCAGAGCGCATCCGATTTCGCGAGCGGAACCCGGATGCACGAAGTCGTTGAGGAATGTGGTGGAGTGACACTGTTCCCCGAGCAATCCCGAAGTGCGCATCCCCAGGCAAGCTGGAACTGGTACGAAACCAAACACCAGTTCGCGGAACAAGGAGAGCCTGCCTTGCTCGCCGGACTGACCCGCCACGTCATCGAGGACTACGGCATCGATCCTGGGCGTGTCTATGTTGCCGGCATGTCGTCCGGAGGCGCAATGGCAGTCATTCTCGGGCAGGCCTACCCCGAGTTGTACGCAGCCGTAGGTGTTCATTCCGGGCTTCCGACCGGTGTCGCCATCGATCTCTGGTCGGCCCTGCGAGCGATGAGCAGCGGACCCCCTGCCGATGACGAGTCGGCAACGGCGCGTCCTGAGAACACCCGTCGGTCGCGACCGACCATCGTCTTTCAAGGTGATTGCGACCGGATGGTCAATCCGCTCAATGCGACGGCGTTATTTGCCCAGGTACATTCTCACCGTGCATCTCAGACTGCAAACAACGACCAAACTCCTCAGACACTGCTACAGGGAGGGCGATCGGTGACGCTGACGAAACGCGCCCGTCGAGGCGAACAACCGGACGCGGAACTATGGATGTTCCATGGCAGCGGACACACGTGGACCGGGGGCAGCCCCCACGGCAGCTACACTGACGGGTCCGGACCGAACGCGTCGCAGGAGATGCGCCGCTTCTTCCTGGAGCAGAGTCTGGCCAAACGTCGAGGAAAGAAAGTTGCCTGACATACCGCTCGGATCCGGCATGTCGTCAGGCGGCCCTTCGATAAGGGACGTATCCGATACAGCGCTCTGGGTCGCGGTCTACCGCGCCATGGAAAGCGAGCGACCCGATGCGTTGTTCGACGATCCGTTCGCGCGACGCATGGCGGGAGAGCGCGGCAAGATCATCGCGGCCTCGATTCCGTTCGGACAGGCGATGGCCTGGTCCATCATCGTGCGCACCGCCGTGATGGACGAAGTAATCCTCCGCTGCGTCGAGCAAGGCGTGCGCTCCGTCCTGAACCTCGGCGCCGGGCTCGACACGCGCGCCTACAGGCTGCCGCTTCCACCGTCGTTGCGCTGGTTCGATGTCGATCTCCCGGCGATGACAGCCTATCGCACGGAATGCCTGAAGGCGGACGTCCCGTCGTGCCAGCACGTTCACGTTGCGGCAGATCTGAGCATCGCCACCGAACTCTCGCGCGCTCTCGCCGACGCGAGAGCCGGGCCCGGACCGCTGCTCGTCATGACCGAGGGGCTGCTGGTGTACCTGACAACCGATCAGGTCGGCTCCCTTGCAACGCAGTTGCGGACGGATGCTCGAGCGCAGTGGTGGGTGGCCGACTTGATTTCGCCGCTGTTGCGCAAGACCATGGGAACGATCTGGCACTCGCAGCTCGGCAGCGCCGATGCGACGTTCGAGTTCGCGCCACAAGACAGCCGTGGCTTCTTCGAAGCCGTCGGTTGGAAGGAACAAGAGTTCCACTCGACATGGTCGGACTCCATCCGATTGGGGCGAGCGCCGCCACACGGCGCAGCGTGGGATGCGCTTTGGAAATGGACTGCGCCAGCCGCGCAGGAAGCACTGAAGCGCATGTCCGGCATCGCCTTGTTCAAGCGAATGCCGTGAAACCGCGGTGCGTGCGCGATCGAGGTGCCCGGGCTCTGTTTGATCAACGCTCGCGGTCGTCGGCGC
>JBGSTN010000917.1:0-2771 GCA_041736455.1 Burkholderiaceae bacterium
CCCTGCCGCGCGCGCCATCGCGCTCAAGATTGCCGCCTTCCCGCAAGGATGCATGCTCGCCGACCGGCAATCCGCCTACGAGCAATGGGACTTGCCGCTCGCCGAAGCGCTGCGCAACGAAGGCCGGAAGGGAACGCCGTGGGTCTACGCCGAAGGCGCTCGTGGGGCTGCGCGTTTCGCAGGCGGTGAGGGCCGGCATGGCGTGTTCGATCCCTAACGAGCGGAATTACAATCCGATCAAACCGCGCCGCAGGCCATGCCCGACCGCTTCAGCGCGAGTCGCGGATCCGGTCTTCTCGAGAATCTGTGAGATATGGAACTTGGCGGTGTGACTCGAGATGTCCAGCACCGCACCGATCTCGCGATTGCTGAGCCCCTTGGCCATCAGTTCGAAGACTTCGAGTTCGCGTGGTGTCAGCGGAACGTCCTCCACGCCGTGCTCGGCCGTGACCGAATGAGTCTGTCCGGGCCTGCGCGGCGCGTCGTTGTTTCGCTCGGCGCTGGCAAGCGCGTCGCTGCTGGTCGCTTTCCAAGTGATGGCGCCCGGCATGCCGACGCTGAATCCTGCGAACACCGCCATGACCGCGGCGCGGAGTGCTGCATCACCGACGCCGCTCGGCAGAACGGCGAGCGGTGAACCACGCATTGCCAGCCGCGAGACGACGGCAGCGCCTTGGATATCGTCGACGATCATCACGAGCGGCACGATCATCGGCAGCGATTCGATCAGATCGATCGAACTTTGCTGATGGGTGGCGATGGCGATCACGACATCACAATCGGGGTCCGGTGCCGCCGCCTCGGACACCTCGAGTTCGATCGCGCTGTCCAGTGGCACATCCGTGCTTCCTGCAGCAAGCGCCGCGGCGACCCCTTGTCCGATCCAGCGCGATCGGCAAACGATCAGGATCCGCATCGAGAAGACGAAGCGGCCGGCTCGCCGAGTTCGACGGCGAGATCGACGACGGCGCCGCCACGCAGCAGCCGGAACGGAACCGATTGACCGGGCGTGCCAGCGGCCAACATCGCATGCAGCGCCTGCACGTCGGTCAGGTTCAGATCGTTGCCGTTCACCATTAGGTCGCCGACCATGATGCCGGCCTTGGCGGCCGGTCCGTCGGGAGCAATATGCGTCACGAGCAACGCACTTGTCGCCGTTGTCACGGCTGCCTGCTTGCCGGCAGCGGGCAACTCGACCGGGTGCACGGCCACGCCCAAGTGCGCGCGTGGCACGCGTCCATGTTCGAGCAAGACGGTGACGAGCCTGTCGACCGTCGCGCAGGTCAGCACGATACCGTGATGGCGCGAGAAACTGCCACTCGCAATGCCGAGGATGCGACCCTGCGCGTCAGCCACCGGTGCGCCCTGGAAGCCAGGATAGAGACCGCCGTCTAGTCGCACCAGCGATTCGAACGCAGCGCCGCTCCAGGCGCGCCATGCGCCGCCAACTGCACCGATGTGGCCGAAGCTTGCCTGCACCATGCCGGAAGGATCACGGCCGACGGCAAAGACGAAGTCGCCGACGCGTGCCGGTATCTCACTTCGAGCGGGCACGATGAGGTCAGCCGAGCTCGCTGCGTCGGGCAGCGCGATGATCGCCATATCGGTTGCGCGATCAGCCCCGTGCACTTCGCCTTCGACGGATTCGCCATTCGGCAATGTCAGACGCAGGGTGTTTGTGCGGTCGATTGCGGCAGCGCTCGTCACGGCGAGACCAGGGCGCCACATCGTGGCAGCGGCATTGCCGCGTCGGTATGAGCCGGCGCTGATCACTGAGCGGGCAAGGTTGTCGACGGCGTCGGCGAGCGACTGGTTCGAATTGGCTCCGGGATGGTTCATCATTACGCTCACTTGAAAATTTTGATGTGAGGATATTGCCCATGAAGATGGCCATGCACATCAGCCGATCGGGCAGTCGACGTGGGAAATCAACCTGCCCGATAGGGCAGTGCGAAGAGGCGACGAGATGACGAACGAAGACACCCGATTGAACCAAACATTCGACGCTTTTCTGCAGACGTTTCGTGAGCCCGGCCTGCATGAGATGACGATTTCACCTCGGCGATATTGCGAAGCTTTGCAGATTGACCTGCAGATCCTCGCCGAGCAAGTGGGGGTGGATCGGAACAGCTTGGTCAATGTGCCTGGATCACCTGTGATCCAGGAGTTTCTGCGTGATTCGGTCCAGGTCATTCGGGCTGCCACAGAAGTTTCCGGTGACGTGGGCAAAGCGTTGTCGTGGTATCGCCACGAGCGACTGGCTGTTTTCGATGACAGGACTGCTGAGCAGCTCGTCATCGAGAAGCGCGCGGATGCGGTGCTTCGGTACGTGAGGTCGATTGAGGCGGGATCGACGGGATGATAGGGGTGGGCGTGCTTGTCGCATTTCTGTTGCCGGCGTGCATTCGCTGCCGCGGTGCGTGAGTGTTGGACAAGAGGAAGGTCGATCGAAGTGAGCGCACCTCGCGACTTCTTCGTGCGGGCGCTTAAATCATCGATCGAGACACGTTGAGTGATCTTCAGATAACGAAAGATAGTGCCTCGAGGAAATTGATTTGTCTTATTATCACGGTGGTAATAACAAATATAGAATGTCAGTTATTCCGAATCTCTCTCTCCCACATCGTGAAATTTGGCAGTTAGATCAATGACCTGCGAAAAGCGCCACCGATTTCCGACGAAAAGCCGCTGGCTGCGGCCGAGCGGCAGCAGTGCATTCGTTCCTGGGCGTCGGGTGCGCCGTGGCTGACGAGCCGGCCGTTGCGCGTCGT
>JBGSTN010000929.1:0-3073 GCA_041736455.1 Burkholderiaceae bacterium
GCGCGGCGACGTCGAGGTAGCCATCGGGAGCCAGCCCGGCGCCCAGTCGAACAGGCCATTTGAGCGTGTCGAGCGGCCGGATCTGATCGCCCAGTTCGCTGGATTCGATGCGTCCGATCAACAGGCGAAAGCTGTTGGAGCCCAGGTCGACCGCAGCAAGCAACCCCTCGCGACGGACCTTTCTGCTATTGTCGTTCGCCATGGTTCACGTCGACGAACAATGCTGGAAGTACATGGCATTCAGCCCCGGCTCGTTATCCCGTCTCGTCCAGGGTGGGCGTGGGACGGGCCCGCACGCGAGGGTGTCGGGCGTCACATTCTGCCATCCCTGCCCATCGCCGGGGTCGCTCTTATCGAGGATCGATGATTTCGAGTTCTGAAGTGGTCGCCTTGGACGGGCGTTGCAATGTGCAGGATGAGCGATTCCTGAATCGTGAACAAGGTCTTATCGGTTTCAACGAGCGCGTCCTGGCACTGGCGGCCGATCCCGAAACGCCGCTGCTCGAGCGGCTGCGATTTGTAACTATTGTTAGCAACAATCTCGACGAATTCTTCGAAGTCCGGCTGGCCGAACTGAAGCAGCAACTCGCGATCGGTCGAGGCGACGGTCCGGCCATCCGACGCAGCCTGATCGCGCATGCGGAACGCATCCGCGCGCTCATCGCACGCCAATACGAACTGCTGGATCGGGAGATCCTTCCGGCCCTTGCCGCACAGGGCGCGCCGATTCTGCTGATGCCGGACTGGACGCCCGCGCAGCGGGCATGGGCCGAGCAGATGTTCTTCGACCAGATCGAGCCGGTGCTCACGCCGATGGCGCTCGATCCCGCGCATCCGTTTCCCAATCTGCTGAACAAGAGCCTGAATTTCATCGTCGAGCTTTCCGGGCAGGATGCGTTCGGCCGTGCCGCAGACGTCGCGGTCGTGCAGGCACCGCGTGTACTGCCGCGTGTGCTGCGCGTGCCTGCGCACATTGCCGGTGCGCCCAATGGCGTCATGCTGTTGTCATCGATCGTCTTCGGCTTCATCGATCGCCTGTTTCCCGGCATGGTCATCAAGCAGGCGCATCAGTTCCGGCTCACGCGCAACAGCGAGCTGTACGTCGATGATGGCGAGATCACCGACCTGCTTTCCGCGCTGGAAGACGAGCTTTCGCAGCGTCAATACGGCGCATCGGTGCGGCTCGAAGTATCGGCATCCTGCAGCGATGCGCTGGTCGAGCGCCTGCTCGACGAATGCGATCTCGAGGAGAATGACTGCTATCGCGTGCCGGGCCCGGTGAATCTGGTGCGCCTGCAGGAACTGGTCAGCCTGGTGGATCGCCCCGATCTCAAATATCCGTCGTTCACGCCGGCTGTTCCGGCCGAACTGCGCGACGGCGATCTGTTCGCGGTGATTCGTCGTCGCGACATCCTGTTGCACCATCCCTACGATTCGTTTGCGCCGGTGATGGAGTTCCTGCGCAGCGCTGCGCTCGATCCGCACGTCGTGGCGATCAAGCAGACCGTCTATCGCACCGGGTCCGATTCGAAGCTGATGGAATCGCTGATGGCGGCATCGCGTGCCGGGAAGTCGGTCACGGTCGTCGTGGAACTGATGGCCCGATTCGATGAACAGACCAATATCAACTGGGCGAATCGCCTCGAACAGTCCGGTGTTCATGTGGTGTACGGGGTGGTCGGGCACAAGACCCACGCGAAGATGGCGCTCATCGTGCGCCGGGAAGATGGCGTGCTGCGTCGTTACGCCCATCTGGGCACCGGCAACTACCATTCGGCGACCGCGCGGGCCTACGAAGACTTCGGCCTGTTCACGTGCGACGACGACGTCACTGCCGATGTGCACGAGGTCTTTCGCCGGATGACCGGGTTGGGCCTGGCGGCGTCGCTACGCGCGCTCTGGCAAGCACCCTTCACGCTCTCGGAGAGCCTGATCGAGGCGATCAATCGCGAGGCCGATCATGCCCGCGCGGGACGCCGCGCCCATATCGCTGCGAAGATCAACTCGCTGGTCGCGGCCAGCGTGATCGACGCCCTCTATGCGGCCAGCCAGGCGGGCGTCAGGATCGACCTGATCGTCCGCGGCATCTGCGTGCTGAGACCGGGTGTGCCGGGGCTTTCCGAAACCATACGCGTGCGTTCGGTACTCGGACGGTTCCTCGAGCATAGCCGGGTATTCTTCTTTCTCAACGGCGGGCGCCGCGATGTCTGGCTCAGTTCGGCCGACTGGATGGACCGCAATCTCTATCGTCGCGTCGAGGTGGCCTTTCCGGTCCGAGATCGCGCACTCAAGTCGCGCGTCTTCGACGAGGCGATTGCCGTGCACTGGCGCGACAACGGCAGCGCCTGGGAGATGTCCAGCGATGGCCGCTATACCCGCGTCAAGGCTCGGCGGGGTTCGTCACCTTTCGTTTCTCAGGCTATGCTGTTGAACAGCCGTCAGGCAGGGTGACTTAATCGTTGAAGGTCGGAGAGGCCGTCGGGCGGCTATCCACCAACAGGCCGATCCGACCCGGGTGCAGGCTGCAGGCAGGCGCGAGTCAGGCATTCGGCAGGAACTCGCCGGGCGAGCGGCCCGCATGAGTCGGATCGGCGACAGGCAGCCCGCCGCGGGCAAACGATGTTGGGTCAGCGCCGCGAGACAGGCGCAAAGCGTTCGTGCGTCGCTTTGTATGTAAGAACTGCCGACTGAGGACGCCGCCGATCGGCTCGATCCTCACGTGTGCGGACGAACGGTGGGCTGGCGCCGACAGGCCACCCGAAGGTGTCGCGTTGTCAGAAGGCGGCAATTGTCGTTACCATTTTTTCCCCCGCTCCCATTAGTATCGCGGCACTGATGCGAGCGTCCGAACCTACGGGCAGAACCGATGATCATTGTCGACACGGCGCTTAAGGCGCGCGAGAAGCAGGGCAATCCCTTGCGGGTGGGGCTGATAGGCGCCGGGTTCATGGCGCGCGGCATTGCCAACCAGATCTGCAACTTCATGCCCGGCATGAAGCTGGTCGCGATCTCGAATCGCACCGTCGCCCATGCTGTCGATGCCTATGCCTATGCCGGCGTCACGCGGCCGGTG
>JBGSTN010000950.1:0-2153 GCA_041736455.1 Burkholderiaceae bacterium
GATCCACACACAGCGCCCCGGACCCTGTCGCGAGTTGCAGATCGGTGACGAAAAATGTCGCGCGGCGCGTCTCGGACACGGACCCGTGGCCTTGTCGACCGTGTCAGCGCCAGGTGAAGCGGGGTTGTTCGAAGTGGCCGACACGGGTGGCGCGGCCGAACAGGCAGAGTTCGCGGAACTGATAGAGCACGGCGGCGGTCGGCGCGGCGATCCAGTTCGAGCCGATCGGCATGCGCAACTCGGGGTGCTCGCTTTCGTGTGAGGCCTCGAGCAGCGGCGCATCGTCGCGCATCAGTTCGGTCACGGGGATACGATGGACGCTGGCCACTTCGTCGGCGTTGATCTCCAGCAAACGGGCGCTGCCGGCCCAGACCACGATCGGCGTCATCACGAAACCCGAGCGCGTGACGATATCGTCGAGCCGACCCAGCACCTGATCAGGTTCGAGCACCAGCCCGATCTCCTCCTGCAATTCGCGCAGAGCCGCCGTCTCGGGCGATTCACCGGGATCGGTCCGCCCGCCAGGCAATGCCCATTGACCTGCATGACGGCGCATTCCGGCTGCGCGTCGCGTGAGCAGGAGCGCGGCGTCGTCGCGCCACAGGTCATGAGCCGGCAGGTCTGGCAGATCGGCACCACGGCCGACATCGGCGACGGCGACGGCGACCGCCGCGCGGATCAGGGACGGGTCGTCATTGGCCTGCACGGCGAAGTCGCGCAGGCGATTGGTCAGGACTTCGCGCAGGGCGTCGGTACGTTTCACCCCGACTATCGTATCTCGTGATCCGGAGGGCACGGCGAAGATCGCGAGATCGAGGATCGTGGTGTCGCACGAATCGGTCGACGACGAACCCGCAACACAGCCGTGGTGCGGACCAATGTCTCGGAGCGGCACGGTTCCGGAATCCTCGAGGTATCGGGCCTGGTCGTTGTGCAAGAACTACTCGAACGCCGTTCGACAGGTCGCTTGCTTGTTGCCGCATGGCCGGGCTGTCATCATTCGAAGCCAGTTTCGAGACCAACAATCAGAAGGAACGCTCATGTCGACCGGCCAATCCACCAGGTTCACGCCCATCCTCGCGCTCGCCCTGGTGCTGTCGGCCTGCGGCGGCGGCGACGACTCCGTCCTGGGTCCGGGTACCGGCGCCATGCCAGGCGGAACCGGCCCGGAGGGTGGATCGGGACCGGGCGTGCCGCCCGGTACGGCCAATGTCGCGCTGCGCTCCTTCAGCTATACCGACGCCGGCCTCTGGCGCTACCGGATGGAGCTGCAGACGGCTGCCGACGCAACCGCCGATGCGGCCGGCAACCTGATGCGTTATGAGCAATACACGAGCAATGTCGAGGGCACCCTGACCAACTGGAGTTTCTGGACAGATTCCTCCGGCCAGGACGACCTGTATTTCAACGGCACCTCGTGGCGCAAATGCCTGCCGGGCTATCGCACCACGGTGACAGGACTGAGCGCGAGCGGCGAGCGCCGCTTCAACTACTGCGACTATTACGCCACCGGCACCGAGAGCGTGGTGCCGACCGAAATCTCCGGGCAGACGATGGCGAGCGTCATCCAGACGATCCGCACCCAGAGCGGGGACGACGGATTCGTCGCGTACGCGAACTACGGTCCGGATCCCGCGCTGCTGGGCAGCGCCACGTTTCCGGCCAATTCCTACCGGCAGGACGTGCTCGCCACGGTCGACGAGTTCAGCCCGCGCTATGCGCCCACCGAAGCGAACAAGGTGCGCGCGTGGCTGCCCGATATCGCCGCGGGTGGTGATCGGCGCGCCGGTTCCACCCGCAACTGCGTCACGATTCCGAACACGGCGCAACCCGATGATGTATCGCCGGTAGCGACGACTCTCGAACAGATGATCACGTCGGCGCCCGGGACACCTTGCATCCTGGCCAACACGAATACCAACAACCAGCCAGTCACCCCGGATGAATTCTGGAATGCCACGACACAGGAATTCGGTGTGCTGCAGGGTGTGGACGTGCGTCCTGCCGACAGCGCTGACTTCTACTTTCCGGAGCCGAGTCTGCGCGTGGCATTCACCGCACCCGGCGTCGTGACCTACTACGAGTGTCTGGTGCGGCGTTCGCCGGCGCCGCCTTCCGTGCGCAATTGCCGGCCGCCTGGCAGCACCTTCGAC
>JBGSTN010000964.1:0-1911 GCA_041736455.1 Burkholderiaceae bacterium
TCGTGCCGATGCGGCGGTGCATGACCGTGTGGTCCGCGTCGTCGAGGCGATCGAGCGTCATGCGGCTGCACTGCCCGCCCGCGCGACGAGCCTCGTGCATGGCGACTTCCATCCCGGCCAACTCTGGGTGCACCAAGGACGCGTTGTGCTGTTCGACTTCGACGAATTCGCCTGGGGCGATCCGATGGAGGACCTCGCCACCTTCGTCCACAATCTGGAGTCGGCCGGCGTGTCGCCCGCAGTCGGCGCAGGCCTGGTCATCGAGTACGCACGCTGCGCACCGGCGCGGTTCGACCGGTCGGCACTGGCCTGGCATCTCGCGATCCAGAGCCTGCTGCAGGTCAGCCGCGCGTTCATCTTTCAACAACCAGGCTGGGTGTCCGAGCTGCGACGTCGCCTGTCGCATGCCGAAGGCCGCGCCGCACGACTGGTCGGAGGAATCGACGCATGAACAGCCTGCGCACCACCTCGCGCCTGGCCGACGTCATCGCCGGCAGTCTGCGCAGTCAGATCGGCGGCCTGAGCATTGCCACGCTGAGCCTGCTGGGCGTGATCGCGATGGACCTCGTCGCGCCATGGCCGTTGAAGGTGATCTTCGACCACGTGCTGCTGCACAAGCCGTTGCCCGAGTCGCTGTCGGTCTTGCAGAGCCTCCTCGATCTCGGCACGTGGCCGGCGCTCGTGATCCTGTCGGGCGCGATCGCGGCGATTGCGTTGCTCGCCGGCCTGTTCTCCTACCTGCAGCTGTTCAACACGGCGAAGATCGGCTACCGCATCACCCATCGATTGCGCAGTGTGCTGTTCTCGCACCTGCAGCGTCTGTCGATGGCGTTCCACAACAAGACACGCAGCGGTGAATTGCTCACCAACGTGGCAGGTGACACGAATCAACTGCGCGATGTCTTCGCCGACTGGGCGTTGACCTTCATCGCGCACTCGCTGACGCTGGTCGCGATGCTGAGTGTGATGTTCTGGCTCAACTGGCAGCTCGCGCTGGCGATCGCGTCGACCCTGCTGCCGCTGTTCGCCGTGATCGCCTGGCTCAACAAGCGCGTCAAGGCGGCCGCACGCGACCAGCGTCGCTACGAAGGACGGATGACGTCGCGGCTCAACGACGTGCTGTCGACGATGGCGCTGGTCCAGGCGTTCGGACGCCAGGATCATGAAGCGAGCCGATTCGAATCCGAGATCGATGCGAACTACAGCAGCGGGCTGCGCGGCGCGCGTGCCACCGGGGCGATCGCCAAGGCCATCGCCGTCATCGGTGCGGCCGGGACCTCGATCACCGTGCTGCTGGGTGCCCAGCAGGTGCTCGCGGGTCGGTTGACTCCCGGCGAACTGCTGATCTTCCTCGCCTATGTCGCCAATCTATACAAGCCGGTTCGCGACATGGGCAAGCTGTCCGCGAAGTTCTCGCGCGCCCTGGTGAGCGCACAACGCATCGACGCCATTCTCTGCATCGAACCCGAGCCCGAGGATTCGCCCGATGCGATCGAGCTCACCGAGCCGGCCGGCGACATCGTGTTCGAAGACGTCTGCTTCGAGTATGACGACGGGCGGCCGGTCCTCGATCGTCTGACGCTGCACATCGCTGCCGGTGAACGGGTCGCCGTGGTGGGCGCTTCGGGTGCCGGCAAGTCGACGCTGCTGCTGCTGCTGTTGCGCCTGTATGAACCGCAACAGGGACGGATCCTGATCGATGGCGTCGACATCCGTCACTACCGCCGCGACAGCCTGCGTCGCGCCATCGGCATCGTGCCGCAGGACAACATGCTGTTCGCGGTGTCGGTGCGCGAGAACATCGCCTACGGCAATCCCGATGCGAGCCAGGAGGCCGTCGAACGTGCGGCCAGGAACGCCTGTGCGCACGACTTCGTGATGGCGCTGCCCGAGCGCTACGACACCGCGATC
>JBGSTN010000969.1:0-2116 GCA_041736455.1 Burkholderiaceae bacterium
CATCGCGGTGATCGTCATCGGCGATTCTCCCTGGCCGTACAACTGCGCCAGGCGCGGTCCGAACCGGTCGAGGCATGCGAGGATGTCGGCAACGTGCATCGGCGCACCGCCGAAGATGATCGCCTTCAGCACGCGGACATCGAGATCCGACATGCAGGTCGTGAGGCGCCTGACCATGGTCGGCGCCGCGAAGAAGACCGAACCCGGCCACGCACCCAGCAGCGCGAATATCTCATCGGGCTGGAACGCGGCGGATTCGGGCACGACCTGACAGGAGCCCTTCATCAGGTGCGCCAATGCGTACATGCCGGAACCATGGCTCAACGGGGCGGGGTGCAGGATGCTGCGCCAGGGCGGCACGTCGTCGACGTCGGCCAGATAACAGAACGACATGGTCAGCAGATTGCGGTGGGTGATCATCGCACCCTTGGGTCGGCCGGTCGTGCCGGACGTGTAGAACAGCCAGGCAAGATCGTCCGCCGCGCGGGACTCCATCGGAATCGGCGCCGAGTCCAGCATTGCCGCATATTCGGCGGACGGCGTCGGCACGATTCGAACCATCGTGTCGCCGGTGACGGCGCTGTCGTCGGCCAGACCCGGTGTGGCAAGACAGAGTCTCGCCTCGGAATGCGCGATGATGTAACCCGCCTCGCGCGGATGAAGCTTCGCATTGATCGGTACGACGGCCAGGCCGGCGTGCCAGCACGCGAACAGACACTCGAAGTACTCCGGTGCGTTCTTCATCAGGATCGCGACCCGGTCGCCCGGCACCAGACCCATGCTTCGCAGGCCACCGGCCAGTGCTGCGACTCGCGCCCCGAGCGACCGATAGTCGAGCACGATGCGGCTGCCCTCGGCGACGGCGGGCCGATCGGGCGTGGCCCGTGCCCACTTGGTGACGAATCCGGCAAAATTCATCGGGATGCCTCCACGCAGGGATCAGGAACGGGCGATCGCGTACTCGGGCTGCGGCTGGATATTGAGGGCGACCAGGAATCGCGACACCATGTTGTAGGCTGCAATGGTTGCGATCAGTTCCACCAGCGACCGATCGTCCAGATGAGCGCGCATCGCGGTGAAGGTCGCGTCGCGGACCTGCACGTCGCGCGTCATCTCGATACACAGTTGCAGTGCGGCGCGATCGCTCGCGTCGAACAGGTCTGCACGCCCCACGGCATGCGACGGTTCGCGCAACGCAGCGACCTGGTCTGTCGTTCCACCGGCGCTGACGAACAGCGGTGCGTGATGGTGGAATTCGTAGTCGGCGCGATTGATCACGGCAACCGTGCACATGCTCAGTTCGCGCAGCCGGTCGCCCAGGCCGAGTCGCGTTCGTACGGCACCCATCATGTGGTTCCAGCCTTCCGCCAGTGCCGGGCTGTGCAGGAGCATCCGATCCAGTTCGATCAGTCGACCACCACGTCGCGCGCGTATCGCCGCGACAAGATCGGCAGGCTCGTCGAGATCTTCAGGCAGGTAAGGCAGCCGAGGGGCCAGGCGCTTGGCATCGGTACCGTGCGCATCGGCCGTCTTGCGCGGTCGTCCCGGACCTTCGGGCATCCGGGCCGCCGCGGCGATCGATTGCGCAGGAAAGATCGCTTCGTCGCCACCGGCAGTTGCGCAGGCGAGCACCATGTCGGTCGCGTCGTAGCCCCAGAAACGGCGGGCGCCAAAAGTGACGGTAGGGACTCCGAAGACACCGTCGGCGATTGCGGCCTCGGTATTGAGCCGGATCGCCTCCTTGACCGGCGCCGCGTCCAGCGCGGCGGCATCGATACCGACCTCGTCGAGGAGAGCGGCGAACGCTGCCTGATCCTGCGGAACGTTGCCCTCGACCCAGACGAAAGCGAACAGGCGCTGCACGATCGGCAATGTGTTGCCGAGCACCTGCGCCAGGCGCAGCAGGGGCAGCGGGTTGAACGGGTGGGACGCGGGCATCTTCAATGCGATACCGTCGCGATGGGCGAGCCAGGCGACATGCTCGAACGTCCATTGCCGCTTCGGCGGCAGCTCGGCCGGGCCCAGCTGGCCCCAGTGGCCGAGCAGCCCGGCAAACAGCACAGGCCGGTAGTCGACCACGTAGGAGCAGCCTTCCAGCGCCTGCGGCAGGTGCTCG
>JBGSTN010000991.1:0-2280 GCA_041736455.1 Burkholderiaceae bacterium
CTCGAAGGCCGGGCTCGCGATGCCCGGCACGACAGCAGACGGTGATGCTGGGCAGGCAACTCGGCAGGGCCAGGCCGAAGAGGAGGGGCGCACGGGGCCGACAGGGCAGTCTCCCGATTCGGGACATATCGACGCCGACCAGGAGTCCGACTGGATCGACGCGCGCATACAGGCTCGACACGAAGCGAAGCTCGCGCGAGATTTCGCGCGGGCCGATTCGATCAGGGCCGAACTGCTCGCCCATGGCGTCGTGCTCGAAGATTCCCGCGGCGGCACCATCTGGCGTCGACAATGAACCTGTAACCCCTTTCTGCCCTCGTGGCAGCCGGCGCCCTGATCGCCACCGCAGCCCCTTCACGGGCGCTTGCCTATCACGCCGCCCGCCCCGAAGGTCGGCGATGTTGCAAATCTGGCGAAGGCGGGCAGCAATCGCGTCCGCATTCGCCAGGGTCGCTTCCCGTCAACCCGTACAATGCGCGCTGACCCGGCGTCTTCGTGCCGCGCACGGGCTGAAACCCCCTTGATCCAATGAAGCAGAAATTTCTCGATTTCGAACAGCCAATCGCGGACCTCGAGCAGAAAATCGAAGCGCTGCGCTTCGTCAACGATGATTCGGCGGTCGATATCGCGGATGAAATCCGCACCCTGCGTGAGAAGAGCGAGGTATTGGTGCAGCAGACCTATGCCAAGCTCACCCCCTGGCAGGTCAGCCAGGTGGCGCGTCATCCGCAACGACCCTACACACTCGACTATCTCGACATCATCTTCACCGATTTCCATGAACTTCATGGCGATCGTCACTTCGCCGACGACGCGTCCATCGTCGGCGGGCTGGCGAGGTTGAACGGGCGGTCCGTGATGGTAATCGGTCATCAGAAGGGCCGCGACACCAAGGAGCGCGGCATGCGGAACTTCGGCATGCCGCGGCCCGAGGGATACCGCAAGGCCTTGCGCCTGATGAAGCTCGCGGAAAAATTCTCGATTCCGGTCATCACGCTGGTCGATACGCCAGGCGCGTACCCCGGCGTCGGTGCCGAGGAGCGCGGCCAGTCGGAGGCGATCGGCCGCAACCTCTACGAGATGACGTTGCTGAACGTGCCGATCGTCTCGGTGATCATTGGTGAAGGCGGCTCCGGCGGAGCGCTGGCGCTTGCCGTTGCCGATGTCATCCTGATGCTGCAGTACGCGGTCTATTCGGTGATTTCTCCCGAGGGTTGCGCGGCAATCCTCTGGAAGGATTCGAACAAGGCCTCGCTCGCGGCCGATGCGATGGGTATCACCGCGCCGCGGCTGGAGTCGCTGGGGCTGATCGACAAGATCGTCGAAGAGCCGATCGGCGGTGCCCAGCGCAATCCTGAGAAGTGCGCGCACAGCCTGAAGAAGGCGATCGTGGCCGCGCTGGCGCCACTGCAAGCGATCTCGGTACGGGACCTGTTGATCCGGCGTCGCGAACGACTGCTCGCCTATGGACAGTTCCGGGAGAGCGCGGCGTAACCCGATGTCTTCCGATCGCGGCGCGGTACGTTCCGCGGCGGCCGGGGCTGATCGGGTTCTGCCGTCCGTTGCGGCACTTGCCCGCGAGGACCCGAGCGCATCCGACATCGTCGTCGGATTCAGTGGTGGACTCGATTCGACGGTGCTGTTGCACGCCTGCGTGAGTCATTACGGCGCCGATCACGTCGTCGCCGTGCATGTGGACCATGGCCTGCAGCCCGAGGCGGCCGACTGGGCGGTGCACTGCGCCGGTTTCGCCCATCGACTGGGTTGTCGTTCTGTCGTGTCCCGGCTCGTCGCTCGCCCTTCCTTCACGCCCGACGGCCTCGAATCGTGGGCGCGCGATGGTCGACGTGCCGCGTTGCTGGATGCCTGCGTCGATCTCTCCGTCCGACACCTGGCTCTGGGGCATCATGCCGACGATCAGGTCGAGACGTTGTTGCTCAACTGGGGTCGTGGCACTGGGCCCGCGGGCATGGTCGGCATGAGGCAGGTAAGGGAACAGCAGGGGATCGTCATCCTGAGGCCGCTGCTGGCACTGCGCCGTGACGATCTGCTGGAATACGCGCAGCGGCATCGGCTCGCCTACGTCGAAGACCCGTCCAACCGGTCGCCGGCCTTCAAGCGCAATCGCGTTCGCCATGAATTGCTGCCGCTGCTCGATGAGGTGTTCCCGGGTTTTCGTGGCAACGTGTTGCGTGCCGCCCGGCTGACTGGCCGGATGCTCGAGACTGGCGGGCTCGTCGATGATCGCGGCCGCTACGACGCAACCCGTCGCGAAGGCGG